>DXGD01000461.1 GCA_019114115.1 Candidatus Nesterenkonia stercoripullorum | reverse complement strand
GTGAGCGTGGTCCACGTAGAACCGGGCGCCATTGGGCAGCACGAGGTTCATCAGCAGCTGCGGCTGGTTTTCGCCGTGCTGGTAGAAGTCGCCCTTGAAATGGGCTGAGCCGGGAGCGTGGAACTCGGCGTCGTCGTGGTCTCGCAGCCCCTCGGCGAGATCCGCGGGGCTGGGGTCCCCTCCGCTGAGCTCGCGCCCTGCTGGCTTCCCGCCCGGGACTGCCTCAGCACCGGCCGTCTCGATGGGATCGGCGGTCTCGGCGGTCTCCGCGAGCCGGGCGGCTTCCAGCGCAGCACCTGAGTCGGTCAGCTGGCTGGGGTGCGCGGCTGAGCGCGGCAGCACCCAGCCCCGGGCGTCCACCAGCGGCGACTCGGACTGATAGTCCCATTCCGTGCCTGCCACGGCACCACCGGTTTCGGTGACCGCCGCCGCATAGGCGTTGACCAGCTCGATCGAGAGTGCCACGTGACTGGCCCGGGGGTTCGCTGGAGCATGGATGCCGTATTCGGTCTCCATGCCGATGAGCCTGCGCACTGTCATCGCGCCACCGCCTGCTGCGCAGCTGAGTGAGCCGCTGGGGCCGAGGCATCCTCCGCGGCGCCGGTCTCTTCGCCATGCGCACGATGCTCCGAGCGCACTTTCTCGATGCGCACCACAGGAGAGACCGTGGCGCCGAGCACCCGGGCCCATTCCTGTGGATCCGAGGTGTTGACCAGGTCTTCCTGGTCGCGCAATTCGGCCTCCGTGGCATCGACGACGTGCGAGACCGTGACGCCCTTGGCGTCCTCGGCACCCTGGTGAGCGGCCAGCGCGGCAAGGTACTCCTTGATCGCGGTCTTCTTGGCTCTGTCCACGATATTGCTCAGCACGGCCCCGGACATGAAGTCCGCAGCGCTGAACCCTGTGACCGAGCCATCGGCGTGGACCAGGCGAAGGCGCAGCGGGCTGCGCGCCGTCGTCTCGGCGGCGTAGAGCTTCTCGACGACCGCCTCGATGAGCGCGGAGACTGCCTGGCCTCGCCCTCCGCTGGAGCGCACCAGGTCTTCACGCAACGGCAGCTCATCGCCCAAGTGGATGCGCAGGATCTCCCGAGCGCCCTCGGCGCTGGGCCGCCGGACGCGGATCTTCACATCCAGGCGCCCGGGCCGCAGGATGGCCGGGTCGATCATGTCCTCACGATTCGAGGCACCGATGACGATGACGTTGTCCAGCGCTTCGACGCCGTCGATCTCCGCCAGCAGCTGCGGGACGATCGTGGTCTCGACGTCGGAGGAGACACCGGTGCCGCGGGTGCGGAAGAGCGCCTCCATCTCATCGAAGAACACGACCACCGGGTGGCCTGCCGAGGCCCGCTCCCGCGCCCGGGAGAAGATGACGCGGATGTGACGCTCAGTCTCGCCCACGTACTTGTTGAGCAGCTCCGGGCCCTTGATGTTCAGGAAGTAGGCCTGCGGCCGTGGCTGCGACGCTGCGGCCGTGGGGTCAGCCTGCGGGTGCGTGCTCTCCGCCAGCGACGCCGCCACGGCCTTGGCGATCATCGTCTTGCCGCAGCCGGGCGGCCCGTAGAGCAGGATCCCCTTCGGCGCGGTCAGCCCGTGTTCGCGGTAGAGGTCTGCGTGCAGGAACGGCAGCTCGACGGCGTCGCGGATCTGCTCGATCTGCTCGGCCAGCCCGCCGATATCGGCATAGGAGACATCCGGCGTCTCCTCCAGGACGACGTCTTCGACCTCGCTGAGCGCCACCACCTCCGTGGCCGTCCCGGTGCGCAGATCGACGACGACGGCGTCGCCCACCCGCACAGGCCGCTGAGCACCGGCTTTGGCGACCCCGGAGAGCCGCACCAGACGTTCGTCCTCGCCGCGGTGAATGATGACCAGCCGGTCTCCGTCCAGGACTTCCTTCACCCGGGCCAGTTCCCCGGTGGTCTCGGGGTCCAGGATCGCGACCACTGTGGAGTTCTCGTTGAGCAGCACCTGCACGCCTGACTCGAGCTGCTCGACGTCGATCAGCGGTGAGACGCTCACCCGCAGCTTGCGGCCGGCGTGCAGGACGTCCACGCCGGCAGCCGTCGTCGCCTCGATCTCGCGGCCTTCCACGGGCTCACGCTCGGGACGGTAGCCCAGGACTGTGGCGAAGGTGAATGGGGCCTGCCCGTCGGCCTGCAGCGCCGCGCGCAGCTGCGTCATCTCATTGCGGGTGACCTCGAGCAGCTCCGACATCCGCTGGTTGTTCCGGCCCGCAGTCTGGACCTGCTGCTCCAGCTGACGGCTGTGCCGGCGCACAGTGTCGAGCTGTCGGCGAAGGGTCGTCTCATCGGTCATGGCTGACCTCCTGTGCGGCATCGGCAAGCTTCTGCGCCAGTGCGCCCGCTTTGCGGGCCTTCTTCGGCGAGACCGTGCGTTCTTTCATCGTGTCTTCGTCCCAGCTGGCCTCCGGGTCGTTGGCGGGCCAGGCGAGCCGGTCCTCAGCGCTGGCCTCGGAGACCTTTTCGCGCTTCTTCAGCTGCAGCGGCTGCTGCTGATCCGCGAGCCGGCGGGTGCTGAGCAGGAACCCGGTATGGGCGATCATGCGGTGGTCCGGACGGACCGCCAGACCATCGATATGCCAGCCGCGGACCATCGTCTCGTGGGCCTCCGGCTCGGTGAACTGCCCAGAGGCGCGGATCGCCTCGGCGACCCGGGAGAGCTGCGTGACACTGGCGACGTAGTTGACCCACACCCCACCCGGGGCAAGAGTCGTGGCGACGGCGTCGAGGCACTCCCAGGGTGCGAGCATGTCCAGCACCACGCGATCGACGGACCCCGGCGCTTCGACCTCGAGCACGCGTTCCTGCATATCGCCCAGGAAGACGTTCCAGCCGGGGTGTGACTCCCCGAAGAAGGCCTCCACATTGCCCCGGGCGATATCGCCGAAGTCCTCACGCCGCTCGTAGGAGTTCACCGTTCCAGCGTCGCCGACGGCGCGAAGCAGCGAGATGGAGAGCGCGCCGGAACCCACCCCGGCCTCCACCACATGGGCCCCGGGGAAGATATCGGCGACCTGGATGATCTGCGCCGAGTCCTTGGGATAGACGACAGTGGCTCCGCGGGGCATGGAGAGCACGAAATCGTTGAGCAGCGGTCTGAGCACCTGGTACTCGTGCCCGCGATCATTGGCCACGACGATGCCCTCTGTCTGGCCGATCAGGCCGTCGTGGTGAAGGACGCCCTGATGCGTATGCCACTCGCCGCCGTGCCGCAGCGTGATCGTGCTGGGCCGGCCCTTGCGGTCCGTCAACTGGACGCGCTGACCGGCCTGCAGCGGACCAGTGCGCATATGCGCGCCGATCGGGCCGCGTGCCGGTGTCTCGGGGGCCGCATGGGTCACTGGGCAACTCACTCTCGGGGTCGGGGCGTGATGTGGCGCAGCCGCTAAGGCCACCCCACTAGCCTAACGCTGTGGCCGGGGTACGGTCCGCCCTGGGCGGACATATTCCGCCTCGGGCGATCTTTCTTACCTGCGCAGATGCCCTACGGGACTGCGCGGCAGGTCTATTCCGAGGTTGAGGACGACGGCGGCGGCGTCCTGCGGTGACGCAGTCGCGCCCG
>DXGD01000460.1 GCA_019114115.1 Candidatus Nesterenkonia stercoripullorum | reverse complement strand
GCTGATGCTCCTTCTGCGGCTGCCCGTGCGATGACGGCCTGGGCCCGGATCATCGCAGGTCACCCAGTATGCCAGCAGCCGTGTTCCAGATGCGGCCGGGTCGGCATCTACCTGCCTGTGCTGCCGTGCCTCCCGGAGGGTCCGCCCGCGTCTCGTGCCCTCCTCGCGCGCCACTGGGCCTGGCCGGTGACGACGATCGTCGCCGCGCCTGCCCCGACCAGGACCGCCCGTAGCGCCCGCCACCCGCCGTCCTGGCCCAGGAACGAGTCGACGAGGACTCCAGCGACGATGAGCAGGACTCCGAGGAGATAGCTGAGGCTGCGTGGCATGGGCCCACCTTAGCCTGCATGGCCTGGCTGGACAGGGAAGGAATCAATCAGGGGGAGGGGACTGTCAGGAAAGGGTGCGGGTGGCATCAGCTTACTGCGAGACTCAGGTGGTACCTTGAAGACAATAGGCTCGTGGGTAAAGGCGTAGCGGTCTCAAGGCTGTAAACCGGGCATGTCCGTACCGAAGGAATGCCATGAACGCCACCCGTGCTGCCGACTCCGGCGCACCCTCGCAGACCTCAGTCAAGCGCTCGCGAGCAGAGGGCGCGGTGAGCGATTTCGCTGCGCTGAAGACCCTGATCGTCGAAGCGGGCCTGCTTCAGCGCACGCCCGTCTTCTACAGCGTTATGACATCGGCGCTGATCGTGGCTCTCGCCGCCTGCGGTGCAGGATTCTTCCTCTTGGGTGACTCCTGGTTCCAGCTGCTGATCGCCGCGGCACTGGGAGTGGTGTCCACGCAGCTCTCGTTCCTCGGCCACGAGGCTGTGCACAAGCAGATCTTCTCCAGCAACAAGGTCGGGGACTGGTTCGGACTGATCGTCGGCAACCTTTTCGTCGGCCTGTCCATCGGGTGGTGGACGCATAAGCACAACCGGCACCATGCCGCTCCGAACACCCTGGGCAAGGATCCCGACATCTACGATCCGGTCATCGCTTTCACTCCCGAACAGGCGCAGCAGCGCAGCGGCCTGCTCGCGAAGCTGACGGCCCGGCAGGGATATCTCTTCTTTCCACTGCTGCTGCTAGAAGGCCTGAATCTCTACCGGGACGCCGTGGTGACCGTCTGCGCCAAGCGCAAGCTGAAGCGCCGGCGGGTGGAGATCGCTCTCCTCGTGGTGCGGCTCGTCGTCGTGCCGGCGCTGGTGCTCTGGTATCTGCCGCTGGGCATGGCCTTCGCCTTCCTCGGCGTCCAGGTCGCGGTGTGGGGCTTCTACATGGGAGCTTCTTTCGCGCCGAACCACAAGGGCATGCCGCAGATCCAAGAGCGGGCCAGCATCAACTTTCTCCTGCGTCAGGTGACGACGTCGCGGAACATCGTGGGGAACACGTTCAACACGTACCTGATGGGCGGGCTGAACTTCCAGATCGAGCACCACCTCTTCCCCAGCATGCCGCGCCCGCACCTCTCGCGTGCTCAGCGGATCGTCCGCAGCTTCTGTGCTGAGCGGGGTATCACCTACCACGAGGTCTCGCTGCTGCAGTCCTACGCCGCCGTCGTGCAGTATCTGAACAGAGTCGGCATCGGCGCCCGGGACCCGTTCGACTGCCCGATGGCCGGAGCCGGCCGGGGTATCTGAGCCCCGCCGCTGGGCGCCAGCGCGACGTCGTGACGGCCTAGAACACTCACCGAAAGCAGAGGAAACGTGGCACCATCCGTGGAGCGACCGTCTGTGTTCGGCGCGCCCTTCGCGCGCATCGTCGTCGTTTTCAACCCGGATCCGAAGAAGACGCCCGTGCACGCCGTGTGGTGGCTGTGCGCGAAGCTCGCTGAATGCTCGCCCGAGATCCCAATTGAGCTGAGGGCGACGCAGCATTCCGGGCACGGGCGGGATATCGCGGCACATGCGGCACGTGCGGCGCAGCCTTCCGGCCCACCGATCCTCATCGTCTCCGTCAGCGGCGACGGCGGCTACAACGACGTCGTCAATGGCGTGATGGATGTGCCCGGGAGTAATGTCGTGTGCACTGTGCTGGCCGCTGGCAATGCGAACGATCACCGGCGCAGCACCGGGTACGTGTCCTTGGTGGACTCCATCCTGAGCGGCAGCGTGGCGTCGATGGACTTGCTGAAGCTCACCGTCACTCCCGCTTCTGGCCCGGCGACTGTGCGGTACGCGCATTCGTACATCGGGGCAGGGGTGACCGCTGCCATGGCACACGGCATCGAACAGGCCGGGAAGGGCCGGGTTCGTGAGCTGCTGGGCGTGGCTCGCACGCTGCCGCGACTGAGGCCTTTCCGCATCGAGCGCGCTGACGGGTGCTACGCCATCTTGGACAGCCTGGTTCTGGCCAATGTCTCGAAGATGGCCAAATACGGGACGATCAGCGACTCCGCCGACCCTGCTGACGGTCGATTCGAGGTGATCCACTCCTCGCACGAAAGGCGATGGCAGCTGGCGCTCACCACCCTGCGCGCCGTCACCGTCGGGCTTCAGGAACAGGAAAGCGTCGAGCGGTACGGCTTTCTCACCCGTGAGATGCTCCCGCTGCAG
>DXGD01000459.1 GCA_019114115.1 Candidatus Nesterenkonia stercoripullorum | reverse complement strand
GGAACGGCTGGCGGCGCTCAGGAAGGCCAGGATCGTTCAGCCGTACGGTTCGGTGGCGCGGCCGATCTTGAGGACGAGGACTCGCACCGGCGGGCCAAGCAGTGGACCCCTCCGCGTGACCGGGGGAAGTGGGCACGGTGAGAGGGAGCTGCTGATGGCTTCCTCTGGGCCCCGTGAAGGCCGCGCCAGCGGGCGCCGTCGTGTGGTGGCCCCGCCGACCTCCGGACGCACTGCAGCGCAGGAGGCGCAGTTCGATGGGCCCGATTCTTCGACGCCTGCCGGGCGCGATGCCGCGAGCCAGGGCTCAGGCGGGCTCTCCGGGAGTCCTCGTGGCGCTGATGCGGAGGGCGCCATGAGCGAGCGTGACCGGTGGATCCTGGAGCAGCGGCCCCCGCACTGGTCCTGATACGACACCGGAAGGTGGGGCTGGCCTCAGCCCTGAGGCGGATTGGCGGCGAGCTTCGAGAGCTCTTCGAAGGTATCGGGCTGATGCTCAGCGCACCATCTGAAGACGGCGCTGGGCGGGACCACCCTGACCACCACCTCGTTCCCGGGTTCGCGGACCAGCACGGGCCGGACACCGGATTCGCGATATCGTGCCAGCAGGTCAGCCACTGTGTGGGATGGCCCGAACTCAGCCGGCGAGAGCTCCAGCACGCTCAGGCACAGCCGGCGCGTCCAGCCTTGCGGGTCCTGGGTCCGTGCGATCTCGAGGTCCTTGGTCGTGAAGACGCCGATGGCCCGGTGCTGCAGGTCCAGGACGACGAGGCTCTCCGCGCTCTCCGCGTCGAGTTTCTGCGCAGCAGCTCCAAGCGACTGGGTCTCCATGATCGTCGTCCCGATCTCTACGGCGAGATCATCCACTGTGGCCATGGCCGGCTCCGTCCCGGGCTGATGTACCCCTGCGCTGCGCTGTCCTTGTCATGTGACGGCCTTCATGCTGATCAGCCTTGCTCAGGGGCAGGCCGTGGTTGGTATCTGGTTATGCCCGTGCGCCCACTCCGTTGCGCGATCGCTGCGTCGTAGGGGCCCCTTCCCCCTGAGCGTAGCGGCCTACGGCTGTCATGAGGTCGTCAGGCTTGGCGGAGGTCCAGTGCTCGCCTGGGGGAGTCTTGCGGAAAGTGGGGGTCACGTTGATCATCGACCCGGCCGACTCGGGGCCGTCCCGGAGGCCGGGAGCGGCCTGCCAGTGGAAGACCCCCCATCGCCACGTGAATCGGGTGGGCTCGCGCATCTCGTCGGCCCAATGTGGGATGGGCGCTACGACGAGGCACGCGCCGCTCTCCGTGTGGACGAAGCAGCGGGTGACGGGTGGTTTTGGCTTCAAAAGGTGCTGCTCGCAGACTTTGGCGAGCATCTGGTATTCGTGGCGATAGCTGAGCCCCCGGTGAATGGGATGCTTCGCATCAAGTGTGCCGCGTAACCACATGGGATTTCATCCTCCTAGGGAGAGACGTGCCGCGCAGTACTGGTGTACATGCGGCGGGATGTGGATATGAGGAACCTGCAGCGCACATCGGACTCTCCGGTGATATGCGAGCGCCAGCTTGCCATGGTGGTCTCACGAGCGGTCTCACCGACCCAGGGCGACAGCTCGCCGCGTGGGTTCATCAGATGGAGTGTGCGAGGCAAAGGGTACAGATCTCCTCCAGGAAAAGGATGGAGCCCTCTGCTGAACTCGCTTGCCAAGACTAGCACGCCCGTCCGCCTCACGTCCCGGCCTCGCAGCGTCAGGCGGTCGTAGCCGATTCTGTCTCATCAGGCGCGCATGGAAGCGGGTCAACCGTGTGCTGCGGCCTTGATGCAGGCCAGCCGAACGTGGCGGTGCGCCGGAGTGGGCCCTGCGGTACTCTCGGAGGTGGGTGCGTAGGAGAGACGCCGTCTTCAACGTCGACGTCAGGTCTCACGCTGATCCGCAGTATCGGGGAATACAGTATCGAGGAACGGGGTGTCGCCGGTGACCATTGAACAGGCCGATGGCGTGGCCATCTCTTTGCAGGACCTCCTGGTGGAGGACCGTGATATCGCGCAGGTCCTCGACGACCTTGCGCTCTTCTCTGCCAATTTTCTGAGTCGTGACCGTGCCGTCCTGTGTGGCGTGACGTTGCGTGAGGACCGGCGGAGCACTGTGGTGGCCAGCAGCTCCGAAGATGCCTGGCATCTGGATGAGGTGCAGGCTGGCTGCGGAGAGGGCCCCTGCCTGGAAGCGCAGGAGACAGGTGAGGTCATCGCTGTGCCCGATACAGGCCGGGAGACTCGGTGGCCCCGCTATATGACTGAGGTCAAGAACTGGGGCCTGCGCAGTGTTCTTGCTGTTCCGCTTCAGATCACCGGCTCTGCGCGTGGTGCGATGAACTTCTACACCAGGGATCAGTGCGCCTTCGACCCTGAGGACGCCGCTGCCATCGAGGACTATGTGAAGCTGGCCTCGAAGACCGTCACCATCGCGCACCGGATCGCCACTCACGCCGGGCATGCCGCGGACCGCAAAGCTGCCATGCAGTCGCGGACGGTGATCGACGTCGCCGTGGGTATTCTGATGGCGCAGAACCGGTGCAGTCAGGACGAAGCATTCACCATTCTGCAGCGTGCTTCAAGCAACCGGAATGTGAAAGTCCGCGATCTGGCCGAGAATCTGGTGACGACGATCGGGCGCGGAACGCCCACCACCGCATTCACCCGCTGACCTGAGCGGCAGCTACGCGGCCCCGTGAGTTTTCCTCAGCGGACGGCTCCTGGGGGTCCTGGGGCTGTAGTCCACTGCTGGAAGACTGCGACACCCTCTAGGGCGTGTACACGACGATGCTGGACTCATGTCCAAACACACTAAGGCCGCCGCGGGACAGTCCGGTACCTCACCCCGCGGCCAAGGCGTTGATGCCACTGCCCGCCGTGAATCCGTTGAGTTCGGGAGGCCTGCCCCCAGAAGTCAACCCGGCAGCCCGGGGTCGGAGAGCCGGCGAGCACTGGGAAAACCACCGCGGGTCACCAGGCGTCCGCTGCGTCGGCGACTTCAGCGTGCGCGCATTCCCTCGGCGATCGCGCTGGCCATCGCCGCTGGCGGCCTGACAGCGTACAACAGCCTGGGAAGCACTGTGGATCGGGTCCCGGCAGTGCGTCTGACAACGGATATCGGTGCCGGAGAAGTTCTGACTGCAGAGTCGGTAGAAGTGGCCGAGGTGGATGTCGCTGCAGTGCCGGAGACCCATAGCGGGGACCCGGGGCGCTATATCGGCCAGACGATGTCGGCGCCGCTTCCTCGAGGAGCCGTAGTCCATGAGTCTCAGCTTCTTGGCCCGGGACTGCTGACCGGTCGGGACGCTGGGACAGTCGCCGTTCCGGTCCGTCCTGCGGATACTGCGATCGTCGGGTTGCTCGCGCCCGGTCAGCACGTCGACGTGCTGGCGTCGGC
>DXGD01000458.1 GCA_019114115.1 Candidatus Nesterenkonia stercoripullorum | reverse complement strand
CTCAAAAACTTGAAGAGCGCAACCTGGGGGATCTACCAGCGGATGATCGCGGCCTACCGCGAGAAGGACCGATCCCTCGGCCGCGCGGCGATGGAGGCGCTCATCGACGCCGTCAGCCAAGACGTCCCCGCCGGGCTGGACGAGTTGCGCAAGCTCGGTCGGACCCTGAAGGCTCGCGCCACCGACGTGCTGGCCTACTTCGAGCGGCCTGGCACCAGCAATGGCCCCACAGAGGCGATCAACGGACGCCTGGAGCACCTGCGCGGCTCGGCCCTGGGCTTCCGCAACCTGACCAACTACATCGCCAGATCCCTGCTCGAGTCCGGCGGATTCAGACCTCAACTACACCCTCATCTGTGAAGAGCCGCTTTAGACATTCCTCATCGTCACGGACCACTATGAACGATGTCCCGACTCACCTATGAACGATGTCCTGAACCTACACACCTTCAGCTCCACCAATATGTTCAGGCAATGTGTTTCAGCAATAGCCTCCGGGCTCGTCGATGTGGCCGGTGGCGAGGATTTCGCCGGTGTGCCGGCCGTCGCGGGTCAGCTGACGGCGTGAGGCGATGACCCGTTCTCGGACCGGGCGCGGCCCTCGCCGCCACGCGATTCTATGGCCTGCCCAGCCTCTGACCGATGTCTCGACTCATCCGTCCCGGTGGACCTAGGGAGTCGAGCCCTAGGTCCACCCGAGATGGATAAGACATCGCTCAGGCTCTCACGGCGTCGCGCTACCTTGGGGACTTAGGCCCAGTCCTTGTGCGGCGACGTGCCGCCGATACCGGCGTTGAACGTATTCGTCGGATCGAGCTCCTTGAAGTGCTCTTCCATGGACTCCGGCAGTTTGTAGATGCGACCGTAGTTGTGCTCGGCGGGCAGCTTCGCGCCGCGCTCCTCCAGCAGGTGCTGGATGCGGTCGTGCAGCGCCTCGGGATCCACGCCCTGCTTGGCGACATAGTCCTGGTGCATCACATGGCAGAAGAAGTGCCCGTAATACGCCTTGACCTCAAGCTGGTCGTCGATCTCCTCCGGCAGCACCTCGAGCCAGTTCCAATCGTCGCGACGCAGGGCCACATCGATGGGGATGAGCCCTGCGATGTGCCGGCGCTTCAACGCGGCGTAGCGAGTGGCGGCACTGGCCGCGCCGAACCGGTTGAGCGACGCGCTCTTTTCTTCATCAGACGTGCAGATGAAGAACTCACCAGTGTGCTCGGGCTCTGCGAAGAACTCCTTGAGCATCTTCTCGCTCGCGGCCTTCTGCGACTCGCTGACGGTGAGCAGCAGGTGATGCTCGAAACGGTTGCGGTACTCCATCATGCGCTTGGGCAGCTGGTTGGGCAGCACGCTGAACATGGCTTGCGATACCGTGTCGGCGAAGGTCGGACCAATGCCGGGAATCTTCGAGAACAAGCCGTTGGCCCACGTCTTGAACGAGAACATGCGCGTCTGCAGCGCTGGACTCATGAACTTCAGGAAGACGAAGGTGTCTTTGCCGTACTTCTCGGCCAAGTCGAAGGCACTGCGGCCCATGTACTCACCAGAGATAGGCAGCGGCATGTCGGCTTCGAGGAACAACCGACGGATCTCTTCGAGCTCGTGCGTGTTGTTCGTGCCGATGTAAAACACGGTCGGGTGCACTTCGCGAGGGAAGGTGCGGGTGCGCACCGCGAACACCATCAGCTTGCCGGCCGAGCCGGAAGCCTCGAACAGGTACTCGGGGTTCGCATTGTAGCGAGCAGGCGAAGGCACGATCTTGCGCAAGTGCTCGGCGTACTCGGTCTCGTTCGAGTCTTCGGGAGCTGGGGTGACATCCTCGGGAGACCACTCGCCGCGCTGTAGACGGTCGAGTGCGACCTCAGGGTCGTCTCCGAGCGAGATGCCCAGGTGATTGACCAGCTCGACCTTGCCGTCGTCGTTGACGCGGGCGAAGATCGCTTCGCGCGTGAATGCCGGACCCTTGCGAATCTGGCTGCCGCCCGAGTTGTTCGCGATGCCGCCGATGACCGAGGCGCCGATTGATGTCGACCCGATCACCGAGTGCGGCTCGCGCTGGTGCTTGGCGAGCGCGTCGGTCAGGTGTGTCAGCGGGGTGCCCGCGAGCGAGATCGCCTCGCGCGCGTCGTTGATGAGGTGCACCTCATCGATGCGGTGAGTCGAGATGATCACAATGGGGCGATCGTAGTCTTGGAAGCCGGGGCCGGATCCACCAGTCAGGCCCGTGTTCGATGCCTGCGGGATGACGATGAGGTTGTTGTCGACGGATACCTGCAGCGCCCGCCACATCTCGACCAGCGTGCCGGGGCGCACCACGGCGAAGACTGGTCCTCCGCCGAATCGATAGCCTTTGCTGAATGGCATCGTGGCACGCTCAGAGGTCAGTACATGTTCGTCGCCGACGATTCTCTTGAACGCATCGATCGCTTCGTGCGAAGTCGTGGTGGTCTGTCCTGGTTGCGTCATCTCTAAGCTTCCTATATTCAGTTGCATCACAAGCGCGTCATGATGCTGAGGGGATGTCGCCTTGATCCGAGCTAGTCCGCGGTCGTTCATTTTTTGATGGGCGGGGAAACGAGCCAGGGGGACGACGTCTGCGACCGTCTGCCCGGAAGCTCGCTACGGCGTCCAAGGAGTGTGCGTGTGCGTATGCATGTGCATACGCGCATCCTCATTGTAGAAGATGCGCATCAGATAGTTTCGGACCGCGGTACTTTCGGACTCCGGTAGGTTCGGAGGCTCTTCCCAGATGAGGGTGTAGCGCACGTCGCGCGGCGGGCCGGCGCGTCGGTGTCGGGGTGAGGGTCGAGGTCTCCCGGGGATGAGAGCTCCTACACACTCAGCCCGAAAGACCTCGACGTGCACGACGCTACCGTCGGCGGGCGCGCTGATGCGTTCGCCAGCCCCGACCTGACTGCCTTCTGCCGCCTCGACGAACTCGGCCTCGTTGTCACCGGGCAGCGACTCGAGCCGGATCGTGCCGTATTGGCCTGCCAGGTGGTCGAGCCCGACCAGTGGTGCCGGCGCTGCGGCTGCGAAGGGAGACCACGTGACACCGTGGTCCGACGGCTTGCCCACGAACCACTGGGCTGGCGGCCCACGACGCTGGAGGTCGTCGTGCGCCGTTACCGCTGCAGCGGCTGCGGGTATGTGTGGCGCCAGGACACCACCGCCGCGGCCGAGCCCCGGGCCAAGTTGTCTCGGCGCGCTCTGCGGTGGGCGCTGGAAGGGATCGTGGTCCAGCACCTGACCGTGGCTCGGGTCGCCGAGGGGCTCGGGGTGGCCTGGGACACCGCCAACGACGCCGTTATGGCCGAGGGCAAGCGGGTGCTGATCGACGAGGAGCACCGCTTCGAGGGGGTGAAGGTCGTCGGGGTCGATGAGCACGTGTGGAGGCACACCCGTCGCGGCGACAGGTACGTCACCGTGATCATCGACCTCACCCCAGTGCGAGATGGCACCGGCCCGGCACGGCTGCTGGACATGGTCGAAGGACGCTCCAAGCAGGCGTTCAAGACCTGGCTGGCCGACCGCCCGCAGGAGTGGCGCGACGGCGTGGAGGTGGTCGCGATGGACGGCTTCACCGGGTTCAAGACCGCCGCCGTCGAGGAACTGCCCGACGTGGTGACCGTGCTAGATCCCTTCCACGTCACGCGCCTCGCTGGCGAGGCGCTCGATGAGTGCCGACGGCGAGTTCAGCAGGCCATCTGTGGGCACCGCGGCCGCAAGGGCGACCCGCTCTATGCCGCCCGCCGGACCCTGTCCACCGGCGCCGACCTGCTCAACGACAAGCAGAAGGACCGACTGGACACCCTGTTCGCCGACGACGCCCACGTCGAGGTCGAGGTCACCTGGAGCGTCTACCAGCGCATGATCGCCGCCTACCGCCACGAGAACCGGCGCCACGGCCGCGAGCTGATGGCCCGGCTCATCGACTCGATCAGCACCGGCGTCCCCAAGGCCCTGGTCGAGATCACCAAGCTCGGCAGGACGCTGAAGAAGCGCGCCGCCGACGTCCTGGCCTACTTCGACCGGCCCAGCACCTCCAACGGGCCCACCGAGGCGATCAACGGCAGGCTCGAGCACCTGCGCGGCTCGGCGCTGGGGTTCCGCAACCTGACCAACTACATCGCCAGATCCCTGCTCGAGACCGGCGGGTTCAGACCCCGACTACACCCTGGATTCGGATGAGCCAGGAATGTGTGACCGTCGAGCAGCACGATCAGGGGCTGAAGGTCGACGAATTCCAGCGCGCTGGCGAGAAGAACCGTGGTGTCCAGGCAGGTGGCCAGACGGCCCTCGAGGACCTCCTCG
>DXGD01000457.1 GCA_019114115.1 Candidatus Nesterenkonia stercoripullorum | reverse complement strand
TGTACTGCTTCATCACCGCCTGGGGAGAGGTGCTCTTCGCCTCGGTGCTGACGAACTCGGATACACGAACCCTCGCCATCGGTCTTCGCTCCTACGCCTCACAGACCGATGTGTACTGGAACCAGCTGATGGCAGCTTCGGTAGTGGTTTCACTGCCGGTGCTGATCGGGTTCATGCTGGTCCAACGACACCTCATCACGGGGCTCTCCGCGGGAGCAGTCAAGTGAGGAAACCTGAGCACCTGCCGAACCATCCTGAGGAGAACCACATGGACAGAGCATTGAGAGTCGGGATCATCGGCGGCGGATTCATGGGTGAGGCCCACGCCCGGGCGGCACGCAGCGCCGGGGCCGAGGTCATCGGCGTACTGGCCTCATCGCAGGAGAGCTCGCAGCGCGCTGCGCGATCACTGGGCGCCGAGGCGTTCTCCTCTGTCGCGGAGTTGGCCGGGGCTGCGGATGTGGTGCACGTCTGCTCGCCCAACGGGCTGCACGCCGAGCATGTGAGGGCGGTGATCCGGGCGGGCAAGCACGTGGTGTGTGAGAAGCCGCTCTCCACCGACCACGCGACGGCCGACGGGCTGGTCCGCGAGGCAGATGAGGCCGGCGTCGTCGCCAGCGTTCCCTTCGTGTACCGGTTCCACCCCATGGTCCGGCAGGCGCGTCATCTGGTGCAGCAGGGCGAGATCGGGCGTCTGCTGACCGTGCAGGGCCAGTACCTGCAGGATTGGATGCTGGACCCGTCCGCCTGGAACTGGCGGGTGGACCCTGCTGAATCCGGTGCCTCGAGGGCCTTCGGGGATATCGGATCCCACCTGGTGGACCTGCTGGAATTCGTGGCGGGGGAGCGGATCCGCCGGCTCAGCGCGATCACCTCCATCGCCTACCCGGAGCGGGACGGGCACCCGGTCTCCACGGAGGACGCCGCAGCCCTGACCGTGGAGTTCACCGGCGGCGCCATCGGCTCCATCATGGTCTCCCAGGTCAACGCCGGACGGAAGAACGCGCTGACCATCGAGCTCGCCGGCACAGCGAACAACATCGTCTTCGAGCAGGAGAAGCCCGACGAGCTGTGGATCGGCGGAGAATCCTCCACCCGGGTCATCTCCCGGGACGCCACCGTCCTCGGCGACGACGCCGCGCGCCTCTCCGCCGTCCCCGCAGGCCACCCGATGGGATACGTCGATGCCTTCGCCGGATTCGTCCGGGACACCTACGCGGCGATTCAAGGCAGCGCACCGGAAGGGCTCCCGCGCTTCGCTGACGGCGCCCGCGCCAACCAGGTGATCGACGCCGTCCTCGAATCGGCCCGGACCCGGCAGTGGGTGGACGTGGGCGAGGCGGCCGTCGAGCCGCTCGCCCAGTCATCGTCAGCCCCTGCATCGCCCGCGTCCGTCACTCGACCAGCCACCGCGAAGGAGACAGCATGAGCAGCTCGCACCCCGTCACCCTCTTCACCGGCCAGTGGGCCGACATGCCGTTCGAGGAGCTCGCCCGCCGTGCTGCCGAGTGGGGCTATGACGGCCTGGAGATCGCGGCCTCGGGCGACCACCTCGACCTCGCCCGCGCCGACGAGGACGACGCCTACCTGCAGTCCCGGCTCGACATCCTCGACCAGCACGGACTGAAGGTGTGGGCGATCTCCAACCACCTCGGCGGCCAGGCCGTCTGCGACGACCCCATCGACTTCCGCCACCAGGCGATCCTGCGCGACTACGTCTGGGGCGACGGCGACCCCGAAGGCGTCCGCGCCCGCGCGGCAGAGGATATGAAGCGTTCGGCGCGGGTCGCGCGGAAGCTGGGGGCCGACGTCGTCGTCGGGTTCACCGGCTCGGCGATCTGGAAGTACGTGGCGATGTTCCCGCCCGTGCCTGGCGAGGTCATCGATCAGGGGTACCAGGATTTCGCGAACCGCTGGAACCCCATCAT
The DNA here is from genome assembly GCA_019114115.1 of Candidatus Nesterenkonia stercoripullorum. Taxonomy (GTDB): domain Bacteria; phylum Actinomycetota; class Actinomycetes; order Actinomycetales; family Micrococcaceae; genus Nesterenkonia; species Nesterenkonia stercoripullorum. The sequence goes on along the minus strand of DXGD01000457.1, from coordinate 1,638 downwards.
GGACGCCTTCGACGCCGAGGGAGTCCGCTTCGCCCTGGAGGTGCACCCCTCCGAGATCGCCTACGACTACTGGACCACCGTGCGGACGCTGGAGGCCATCGGCCACCGCGAGGCGTTCGGGCTGAACTGGGACCCGAGCCACATGTTCTGGCAGGGGGTGGACACCGTCGGCTTCATCAGCGATTTCGCCGACCGGATCTACCACGTCGACTGCAAGGACACCCGGCTGCGCCCGGCCACCGGCCGAAGCGGCATCCTCGGCTCCCACCTGCCCTGGGGTGACCCACGACGCCGCTGGGACTTCGTCTCCACCGGCCATGGCGACATCCCCTGGGAGGACGCCTTCCGCGCCCTGAGCCACATCGGCTACACCGGCCCCATCTCCATCGAATGGGAAGACGCCGGCATGGACCGCCTCCACGGCGCCGCGGAGGCCGTGACCCGCATCAAGGACCTCCTCTGGGAGCGCCCGACCGCCTCCTTCGACGCGGCGTTCTCGAACCAGTGAGGCCCCGCCCCGCAAAACCCTCTCATATGGGTTCGGCCCTCCCGCCTAGGGGAGGGTTAAACCCATAAGGGAGGGCAGGACGTCATCGTGTCCCGCGTCGTCCTATCCTGCGCCGTCGTTCACAGCGCTGTGGCGAGCTCCGCGTGGACCCACGTCCGCAGGGAAGTCGGCGTCGTGGATGTCACGGATCGCTGCTGTTCAGGAACGAAACCGTCGCGGAGACCGGTGGACATGCCCAGCATCGCCTCGGCCAGGGGCGCCGGCATGCCCGCCTCGAGGTACTGGCGGCGCATCTCGTCGTCGTGAATACGTGTCACGCTGACCGCCCGCGCCAGCTCTTCGCTGAGAATCTCGGCGACCTGCGCCCAGGTGAGATCTTCAGGTCCGTGGACGGCCTGGACGCGCCGGCGGTGCCATGAGGGGTTGAGCAACACCGTGGCGGCCACCTCAGCGATATCGCGAGGAGCGACCCAGCCCATCGGCGCATCGAGCGGCAGCACTGTCTCGAGGTGGCCGGCCCGCAGCGCGTCGATCAGAAAGAACAGGTTCGAGGTGAAGTAGCCGCACCTCAGATGGCAGATGTCGGCATCCAGCTGGTCAAGCGCCAGCTCGGTGGCGGCGAGCCCATCGATGTCGCCGGCGCCGTGACGCTTCTCCGCTCCGACACTGCTTTGAAAGACGACCTTGGATATCCCGTTCGCCCTCACCGCCGCCACGATCGAGTCCGCGGCGCGGGCATGATCAGCCAGCGGGTCACCGGTTTCCGACGGCGGATTCACCCAGTAGATGGCATCCACATCCGGTGTTGCTGCCACGATCTGATCGCGATCCCACGAATCGGCGGCGGCGACATCGACATGCGGCCTGAGGTCTTCATGGAGCCGACTCGGATCCCGCATCAGCAGCAAGGGATCGACGCCGGCCCGGACCAGCATCCGAGTCAGATGACGGCCGACGTTTCCATTGGGCGTGGTCACTGCAATCCGCATGGTGCGGTCTCCCTTCAATCGGATCTAGGCTCAGACTATGTGGGGATGCGGCCTGATTCTGGCCGCATCTTCGGGCATGATGGCCTTTATGGGATCTCCCTCGACTCGGTCACTGCACTTGCTGAGCCTGCTGCAGGCCGG
>DXGD01000456.1 GCA_019114115.1 Candidatus Nesterenkonia stercoripullorum | reverse complement strand
CGCTGCCGCTGTCCGCCGGAGAGCTGGTGCGGATACTGTGCGGCACGTCGGGCCGGATCGTCGATGCCCACTCGCTCCAGCAGCTCGATCACCAGGCGGGAACGACTCGTCGCATCACCGCGACGGTGGATGCGCAGCGCCTCAGCGACTGACCAGCCGATCGTGCGCACCGGGTTGAGCGAGCTCGCCGGGTCCTGCGGAATCAGGCCGATCCGCCGGCCCCTGATGGGGCGGAGCCCACTCTCGGGAAGGCGCAGCAGATCAGGGCCTGACGCCGGATCGCCCAGGTGAATGCTGCCTGAAGTGACGTTTCCGCCGTGGGGGAGCAGCCCGATGATCGACTGGGCGATCGTCGACTTGCCCGAGCCGGATTCGCCGACCACGGCCAGCGTCTCGCCGGGAGCCACGTTGAAGGAGACAGCGTGCACGGCGGGCCGCTCCACGCCCCGGGAGGTGTAGGACACGCTCAACGAGTCCACACTGAGCAGGGTGGCAGCACTCATGATCGTCCTCCTGTGTGCATGGCGTGGCTGAGCCGGTTGGTCGCGAGCACGGTCAGCACCAGCACCAGCCCTGGCAGAGTGGTCAGCCACCATGCTGTGGCGACGAAGTCCCGTGATTCGGCGATCATCAGCCCCCACTCCGGGATCGGCGGCGGCGCTCCGTAGCCGAGGAAGCCCAGCGTGGAGATCTGCAGGATCGCGCTGCCGAACTGCAGCGCCGCCAGCGCCAGTACCGGAGTCAGCGAGTTGGGCAGCACATGCCGCCACAGCACTGCCCAGAACGAGGCACCCGAGCCGTAGGCGGCTTCGACGTAATCGCTTCCCGAGACCTGAACCACCTGCGAACGCACCAGCCGGGCGAACGCCGCAATGGAGGTGACCCCCACGGCGATAGCGGCGTTCATCGTGCCGTAGCCCAGCAGGATGATCACGCTGAGTGAGAGCAGCAGGGACGGCACGGCCAGCAGCACGTCCACGATACGCATGATCACCTCGTCGACGGCGCGCCCCGCGCTGCCGGCGATCACGCCCATGGAGGTCCCGACGACGAAGCCGACGGCGACGGCGGCCAGCGCGCCGGTCAGCGTCTCGCGAGCACCGTGGATCACGCGGGAGAACACGTCCCGGCCGGTGGAGTCGGTGCCGAAGAGGTGCTCAGCGCTCGGCGGCTGCAGGCTGGCCCCGACATTGGCGATCGGGTCATAGGAGGTGAACAGCTGCGGCAGCAGCGCCCACGCGACAGTCACCAGCAGCACTGCGGCTGAGAGCAGCACCGTGGGACGGAGCAGGGAACGTCCGGCGTCGCTGCGTCGGATGTCGGTGAAGACGGCGGCTGCGGTGCTCATGTCCGGACCGCCTCTCGACTGGGGGCAGAGCGCCCGGCCGTGCGGCTGCGCAGGCGCGGGTCCAGCACCGGGTAGAGCATATCGACGATCAGGTTGATCAGGACGAATGCCGCCGCCGAGAGCACGACGACGGCTTGCAGCACCGGCATGTCCCGGTTCGCGACCGCCTGCTCGGTCATCCGGCCGATGCCTGAACGGCCGAAGATCGTCTCAGTCACCACCGCCCCGGCGATGAGCTCCCCGAAGAGGAGCCCCGCAATGGTCAAGGCCGGCAGCATGGCGTTTCCGAGCACATTGCGCCACAGCAGCCAGCTGTCGGAGGCGCCTTTCGCCCGGACGACGGCGATGAACGGCTGCGCCCTGACCTCATCGATGCTGCGCACCAGGATCTGTGCCAGCGGTGCCGCGATCGGCACGCTGAGCGCCAGCGAGGGAAGGATGAGCTCCTGCAGCGGCGTCGGATTGATCACCGGGACCAGGCCAAGCTGGAAGGAGGCCACCTGGATCAGCACGATCGCCAGCCAGAACACCGGGATCGAGACGAACAGCGGCGGCAGCGTCCTGACCAGCTGCCGCAGCCAGGGGAAGGGCCCGAAGGACGCGACGAACGCAATCGCGAACGCCAGCACCACCGCCAGGCCGAAGCCGGTCAGCGTCAGAGCCGCCGTCTGCGGCAGCGCCGCGGCCAGCATCGCCGAGACCGACGCGCCGGTCTGCGTGGAGTACCCGAAATCCCCGGTCAGGAAGCCGGTCAGCACCAGCCAGAACTGAACGAGAACCGGCTGATCATAGCCCCGGGAGTCACGGATCTCATCGAGTTCGGCCGGGGAGAGCCCCAGCTCAGGGCCGCCATAGCGGGCGACGACCGCGTCGCCCGGGAGGAAATGCAGCAGGAAGAACGTCGCGGTGAAGGCGACGAGCAGGACCAGCAGCGCCTGGCCCAGGCGGCGGAGCAGATAGGACATCGGTGCGCTATTCCTCCAGCGAGACGCCGTAGAAGCTCGGTCGCGCCACGGATTCGGTCGCGAATCCCTGGACATGGGACTGGACGCCGTAGACCTGGGGCTCCTCGAAGAGCGGCAGCACATAGGCGTTCTCCGCCAGATGACGCTGCACGGCCTCGCTCGCGGCGCTGCGATCCTCCTCGACGGGCTCAGAAGCCACATCCTCGAGCAGCGACTCCAGCTCCGGGTCGACGACCTCGTCCTCGTACCCGTTGAGCAGCACGTTGCGGTTCTCCGAATGGTACTGGGACTTGATGACGTCGTAGTCTGCCCGCCCGACCATGGAGTGGTACACCTGGATCAGATCGAGATCCTGCTGGTCGGCCTGCTGCTGGGCCCGATCCCCGGAGTTCATCTCCAGTTCGATGCCGACCTCGCGCAGCTGCTGAGCAGCCAGTGTGATGAGCTCCGCGGAGCGAGGCTGCGGATGCGCTTCATTGACCACCAGGCTCAGGCGCTCGCCGTCGCGCTCCCGGATGCCGTCCGAGCCTTCCTCCCAGCCTGCCTCCTCCAGCAGGTCGACGGCGGCCTCCGGGTCGTATTCGTAGAACTCGGACTGATCAGCATGGCCCAGCGCCTCGGAGCTGAGCGGAGAGTCGGCCTGCGGGTAGCTCTCAGTGAAGAGGCTGTCCATGATGGCGTCACGGTCGATGGCATGCATGAATGCCTGGCGCGTCTCGATGTCCTCCAGCAGCGGATGCCCGAAGCGCAGGTTGAACGCGTTCGCCACGGACTTGGTGTCAGCAGCCACGATGTCGACCCCCGCGCCGGTGACCTGGTCCTCGTCCTGAGCCTCGATCTGCCGGGCGATATCTGCCTGGCCTGAGGTCAGGGACCCGACGCGCACGCTGTCCTCGGGGGTCACCGTGACGTTGACTTCATCGACCAGCGCCGCGCCCTCGTGCGGGTGCTCGGATGGCGCCCAGTCGTAGTCGTCGCGGGCCTCCAGGGTGTACTCCGTCCCCAGCTCCTCATCCGTGAGGACGAATGGTCCTGAGCCGATGATCTCGGCGGCGTTTCCCGGTCCGAACTCCTCCTCGCTGCGGTCCAGGGTCTCATCGGAGACGAGCCCCGAGTTCATCGTGGACGTCGCCTGGGCGAATCCGGGCGAGGGCTCGGAGAAGTGGAAGCGGACGGTGTCCTCGTCGAGCACTTCGCCGTGGTCGTAGTTGTTGATCGCCTCGGAGACTGTCAGCGTGCGCTCGTCGTCGCCCTGCCCGTAGAGATCGAAGTTCTTCACCACGTTCTCAGGCGTCAGCTCGCTGCCGTCGGAATAGGTGACATCGTCGCGGATGGTGAAGGTGAACTCGGTGGCGTCGTGGTTGATCTCGGGCAGCTCAGTGGCGATCCAGGGGTGGAGCTCGAGTGTCTCCGGGTCCTGCCACAGCAGACGGTCGGTGATGTTGTTGATGACCGCGCCATTGGGGTAGAAGCCTGCCGCCGGGGGATACAGCGAGTCGAAGGGCTGCTGTTCGAGGTAGGTCAGCGTGCCGCCGGCAGCGGCATCACCGTCCGATCCGCTGGAGCCATCACCGCATGCGGTCATGGTCAGGGTGGCAGACAGGGCGATGGAGGCCCCGAGGGACAGCCTGCGATGGGGACGCGTAATCCGTGACTCCGACATGGGCAACGAATGTACACAGTCTGAATGCGGGCCTGGAAAATATATGACGCCCGGTGAAATTTGTGACTTCCCGTGACGCGGCGGCCCCGCCTCCTCAGCGTGGTGAACGCCGAAGGGACGGGGCCGCAGCCAGGTCTTCCTAGTGTGCTCTCAGCGGATCCATGCCGTGGACTCGCCCGGCAGCACATTCTGCTCCACCGGCCGCGAACTGAGCAGAACAGAGCCTGCCGCACCAAGCGTCGCGAGGTCGAAACTGCCCGTGCCGAACGTGGTCACGCAGGTCCAGCCATTGGGCCGGGTGAAGGCGAGGACATCGGGGTCCCCGGTCTCCAACCACGTCAGGGACTCGCCACTGTGCAGTTGAGCACGCAGCCGGAGAGCCTCGCGGTACAGGTTCAGCGTGGACTCCGGGTCGGTCTGCTCCGTCTCCACGGAGAAGTCCCGGAACCACTCGGGCTGCGGCAGATGCGCTGCGCCATCTCCGAAGCCGAAAGAGGGCCCCTGTGCCGACCACGGCAGCGGCACTCGGCAGCCGTCACGGCCGACGCTGACCCCGGGGTTGCGGAAGAACGTCGGGTCCTGACGCTGATCCTCGGGAATCTCGGCGACTTCGTGCAGGCCGAGTTCCTCCCCCTGATACAGGTAGGCACTGCCTGGCAGTGCCAGCTCGAACAGCGTGGCTGCGCGGGCGCGGCGAAGCCCGCCCTCAGCGTCCAGCTGGGCCTGCGGGCCGCCGGCGAGCAGCCAGTTCGTCCCGGCCTTCTCCTCCTCAGGGTCGCTCTCGGTGAGGCCGTACCGCGTCGCATGACGTACGACGTCGTGATTGGAGAGCACCCAGGTGGTGGAGGAGCCCGAGGTCTTGGCGAGGTCCAGGTTGAAGGAGACGATCTCGCGGAACTGGGAGGCGTCGAAATCTGCCTCCAGCAGGTCGAAGTTGAACGCCTGCCCCAGTCCTTCTGCGGAGGCGTAGAGCGGACGCCGGTCAGACTCCACCCACGCCTCGGCCACCGCGATACGCGGCGGGTCGTATTCGTCGAAGACCTGACGCCACTCACGGTAGATCTCGTGGACGTCGTCCCGGTCCCAGGTGGGGTGGGAGCCGTCCTTGGGAAGCGCGTCGAGTTCGGCCTGGCTGTGCAGGTCTTCCGGCAGATCCTTGGCCAGGCCGTGTGCCACGTCCACTCGGAAGCCGTCGACGCCGCGATCCGACCAGAAGCGAAGGGTGTACAGGAAGTCCTCCCGAACCTCCCTGTTGTCCCAGTTCAGATCCGGCTGCTCAGGCGCGAAGTGGTGCAGGTACCACTGTCCGGGGGAGCCATCGGGCTCAGTGATCCGGCTCCACGCCCCACCGCCGAAGATGGAGACCCAGTCCGAGGGAGGCTGCTCTCCGTTCTCTCCGCCGCCGTCGCGGAAGATATAGCGGTCACGCGCGGCCGAGCCCCGCGGCGAGCGCAGCGCTTCGCGGAACCACTCATGGCGGTCCGAGGTGTGGTTGGGCACGATATCCACGATCAACCGGATGCCGGCTGCGTGCAGCGTCTCGACCAGCTGGTCGAAATCGGCGAGGGTCCCGATCCGCGGATCGATGTCCCGGTAGTCGTCGACGTCGTAGCCGCCGTCGGCCAGGGCCGAGGGGTAGAAGGGGCTGATCCATACGGCGTCGATCCCGAGGTCCTGCAGATAGGGGACCCGGGAGATGATGCCGCGAAGATCGCCGACGCCGTTGCCGTCGGCATCGCTGAATGAGCGCGGGTAGATCTGGTAGACCGCCGCCTGGCGCCACCAGTTGGGGTCCGAGGGCTGCGTGTCAGGCAGGCCCTGTGTTTCAACTGTGGTAGAGGTCGACAATATGAATGTCCTTTCGGGTAGGTCCGGGAATGTGCGCTGACCGGGCTGCTGCTCCACTGGGAAAGCACGCAGGCTGCCGGGCAGTGGTTCGACGTCGTGGGGCGGGGGTTCTTCGGGGAGTGCTCATTTGACCGCCCCCTGCGTCAGGCCTGACATCACCCACTTCTGGGCGACGACATAGGCGATGACGGCCGGAGCCATCGCCATCAGGTAGGAGGAGAAGGAGACGTGGTAGTTGTTGCTGAATTGCGTCTGGAACATCTCCTGCACCACCGGAAGCGTCTGCAGAGACGGATCGGCGATGATCAGTGACGGCATCATGAAGTCGTTCCAGGACTTCAGGAACGCGAAGATGCCGACCGTCGCGCTCATGGGCGCCATCAGCGGGAACACGATCCTCCAGAACGTTCCCCAGGTGCTGGCCCCGTCCATTCGGGCAGACTCTTCCAGCTCGCCGGGCAGCGAGCGGAGGAACGCGGTGAACAGCAGGGTGCTGAAGGAGAGCTGGAACATGATGTGCAGGACGGCGACACCGACGGGGTTGTCTAGTCCTACGATAC
>DXGD01000046.1 GCA_019114115.1 Candidatus Nesterenkonia stercoripullorum | reverse complement strand
GAGTGGGGCCGGTCCTTGGCTCCGAACGTGACGCCGGCTCTGCACGCCTCGCTACTCTCGAGCGACCGCGAGCTCGCACGAGCAGCGGGGCACGAGATTCTCGACGTCGACGATGGCCGGGTGTCGGTGGGGACGAAGACGGACGTCTCCTACACCCTCGAGTACGCGCAGCTCGAGGATGACCACGAGCACGAGGGGCACGCAGAGGCGGGCCACCCGATCGTCACGGGGATCGACTTCACGGACGCACCCGACGGCGCCGCTCTGCCGCTGGGGACCGACGGCGTCGAGCAGGTCCGCGCTCCCGTCCAGGAGGCGCTCACGGCCGTTGTGGCGCAGCCTGGCGGGCAGAGCGACGAGGACCGTGAGCAGTTGATCCGCGGCACCTTCACCAGCCCGGAGAAGGCCCTGAGTATCCCCCGCAGTGTCGACGACGGCGCCGCCGTCCGGATCGGCAACGCCCACGAGCTGGTACTCGCGGCCGAGGACGACCAGCTCGTGGTGCATGCGACCGTGCCCTACGCGCGCGACGGCGAGAACACTCCCACCTGGACCACCGTGACGATCGAGCTCACCCGGGACGCCACTGGTGCCTGGAGCCCCCAGGACGCCCACCTCTGAGGCGATGGCTCATCGGGGCAAGTTCACGAAAGAGCAGGTCAAGCGCCAGGGCAAGATCGCTCTACGATCCGAGATCGCTGGCTACACCGTCAGCTGACGAGGGCTGCGGGCAGCGCCTGAGCCGGGATCAGGCCTCCTCGAGCGGCCCGTGCAGCGTGTACCGGGTGATGGTCGCGGACCCGGAGTCGTCCTCATCGAGCCACCACGTTGTGCCCGCTGCGCCGCTGCTCTCGCGCACAGACTGCGGCTCTCCACGCCATTCCCGGTAGGTCTCCAGGGCATCTTCGTAGGTCGGGCACACCTTGTAGAGGTCGACCGTCGCATCAGGGGTTCCGAGGTTGCGGACCTCGAGGAGGGCGTAGACGTTGTGATCCATGGCCGCATCGTACGGCTGGCGATATCAGGGGTGCCGATCGCTCTGCTCGACGGGTTCGGGGGGCCCGGAGAGAGGGGGGTGTCCCTATGTTCTGAGTCAAGCCGCAAGAGCGGCCGGCTCGGGAGTCGGGGTGGTGGTCGGGGGCTGGTAGTAGGTGCCGTCGCGGAGCATCGCGAAGATGACGTTGCAGCGGCGGCGGGCCAAGCAGATCACGGCGGCGTTGTGGCGCTTGCCTTCGGCGCGTTTGCGATCGTAGTAGGCCTTGGAGATCGGGTCCGAGTGAGAGGCGACCCAGGCGGAGTAGAACAGCGCGTTCTTCAACCGCTTGTTGCCTGAACGTGCGGGGAACTCTCCGCGGATCGAGGTGCCGGATCTTCGTGTGACCGGAGCGATTCCGGCATAGGCCGCGAGGTGGCCTGGGGTCTCGAACGCGGAGCCGTCGCCGATGGCCAGGAGGATCTGGGCGGCGGTCTTGATGCCGATCCCCGGCATGCTCATCAAGACCGAGGCGAGAGGGAAGTCCTCTAGCATGGTCTCGACCTCCCTCGCCACGGTCGCCCGCTGCTCCTTCAGCTCCTTCACCTGACCAGCGACTCTGGGAATCACGAGCTCCACTGCCGCGGTCGCTGGCACGATCACGGTCTGCTCCGCGAGCGCGGTGAAGATCCGGTCGATCAGCACTTCGGGGTCACGGCGCGAATGGGTCCGGGCGAACCGTAGAACCCTGCTCCGGCCTGCACTCTTGAACCCGGTCGGGCCTCCGAACTTCTCCAGCAGGTCCAGCACGAGCCCGGTCGAGAGGGTCCCGCCGACGAAGACTCGCTCGAGCGCGGGATGAATCTGCGTGAGCAGAGACCGGATCCGGTTCAGCGCCCGCGTGGTCTCGTGGGCGAGGTCCTCGTCGAACCCGGCGAGCACCTTCAGAGCGGAGAGGACGTCGCTGTCGCGGTCGACCTGTCGGAGGGTGTGGGGTATGGTCCGGGCCGTGTCCGCAATGATGAACGCGTCCCGCGCGTCGGTCTTTGACCTGCCCGGATAGAGGTCTGCGGCCTTCCGCATCGCCAGGCCCGGCAGGTAGGCGACGGAGCAGCCGACGTCGCGGGCGACCGCGATCGGCAACGCTCCGATGGTGTTGGGCTGATCGACCACCATCAGTACTTCACCGTGGTTCTGCAGCTGGGTGAACAGCTCGCGGAGCTCGGACTCGTCCTGCGGGAGAGGCTTGTCGAACAGCTTGTTCCCGGCGGGATCAAGCGCGCAGGCATGATGGCTGCTCTTCCCGACGTCGAGGCCGACGACGACCGCGAATCGTGTGTCCATGATGCTGTCCTTCCCTGGAGCATCATTGCTGGTCGCAGTCTTGACACCCGGTGCCGGCACCCACGTTACGAAGAGACCTCAGCAATGCTGGGCCGTGTCCCTATCAGCGGTCAACGCGTGTCTCTCGACCGGGCGGCAACACCCCCCGGACCATTGATGGCAGGGCAACAAAGCCATACCCGGCCGAGCGACCAGACCCCGTCCATCGGGGTGCTCA
>DXGD01000455.1 GCA_019114115.1 Candidatus Nesterenkonia stercoripullorum | reverse complement strand
AGCAGGTACTTCCCCGCTGGGGAGTCCGACTTGAAGGAACCGGCCGGTGAGATGTGGTCCGTCGTGATCGAGTCGCCCAGCTTGAGCAGCACGCGAGCACCGTGGATGTTCTCCACTGGCTCCGGCTCAAGCTCCATGCCGTCGAAGTACGGGGGCTTACGGACGTAGGTGGAGTCCTCATCCCAGTCGAAGGTGGTGCCCTGCGGAGTGTCCATCTGCTGCCAGCGGTGGTCGCCGTCGAAGATGGTGTCGTACTTCGAGGTGAACATCTCGGAGTCGATGGACTCATCGATGATCTTCTGCACTTCAGTCGGATCCGGCCAGATCTCGGAGAGGAAGACGTCGTTGCCGTCGTCGTCCTGACCCAGCGGCTCGTTCTCGAAGTCGAAGTCCATGGTCCCGGCCAGCGCGTACGCGACGACCAGTGGCGGGGAGGCCAGGTAGTTCATCTTCACGTCAGGATTGATGCGACCCTCGAAGTTGCGGTTGCCCGAGAGCACCGAGGTGACCGAGAGGTCGTTGTCCTGGATGGCCTGGGAGATCTCCGGCTCCAGCGGGCCGGAGTTGCCGATGCAGGTGGTGCAGCCGTAGCCGACCACGTAGAAGCCGATCTTCTCCAGGAACGGGATCAGGCCCGACTTCTCATAGTAGTCGGTGACCACCTTCGAGCCGGGAGCCACGGAGGTCTTCACCCACGGCTTCTGCGCCAGGCCCTTGTTCACAGCATTGCGCGCCAGGACGGCGGCGGCCAGCATGACGTTGGGATTGGAGGTGTTGGTGCAGGAGGTGATCGACGCGATCGAGACAGCACCGTGGTCCAGCTCGAACTGGCGGCCGTCCTCGGTCTCGACGTCCACGGAGGTCGAGGGGCGTCCCACACCGCGAGCATCGTCTTCCGCGTAGTTGTGGATGTCCTTGCGGAACTGCTCCTTGGAGTCGGAGAGCTCGATGCGGTCCTGCGGACGCTTCGGTCCGGAGATCGAGGGCACGACCGTGGAAAGGTCCAGCTCCAGGTGCTCCGAGAAGCGCAGCTCGCGGGATGGATCGTGCCACATCCCCTGTTCCTTGGCATAGGCCTCCACCAGAGCGACCTGCTCCTCCGGACGACCCGTCAGGCGCAGGTACTCGATGGTGACGTCGTCGATGGGGAACATCGCTGCCGTGGAGCCGAACTCAGGCGACATATTGCCGATCGTGGCACGGTTGGCCAGCGGCACCTCTGCCACGCCCTCACCGTAGAACTCCACGAACTTGCCGACCACGCCGTGCTCACGCAGCATCTGCGTGATGGTCAGCACGACGTCGGTCGCCGTCGCACCGGCCGGGATCTCACCGGAGAGCTTGAAGCCGACGACGCGCGGGATGAGCATCGAGATCGGCTGGCCCAGCATCGCCGCCTCGGCCTCAATGCCGCCGACGCCCCAGCCCAGCACGCCGAGGCCGTTCTCCATCGTGGTGTGTGAGTCGGTGCCGACGCAGGTATCGGGGTAGGCACGAAGTGAGCCGCCCACCTCGCGAGTCATGACCACCCGCGCGAGGTTCTCGATGTTGACCTGGTGGACGATGCCCATGCCCGGAGGGACGACCTTGAAGTCGTCGAACGCGGTCTGACCCCAGCGCAGGAAGCCGTACCGCTCGCCATTGCGCTGGTACTCGATGTCCATATTGCGCTCGATGGCGTCAGCGCTGCCGAACGAGTCGATTTGCACGGAGTGGTCGATGACCAGCTCCGCCGGTGCCAGCGGGTTGATCTTGGCAGGGTCTCCCCCGAGGTCGGAGACAGCCTCACGCATCGTGGCAAGGTCGACCACGCAGGGCACGCCGGTGAAGTCCTGCATGAGGACTCGGCCGGGGGTGAACTGGATTTCAGTATCGGGATGGGCAGTCTCGTCCCAGCTGCCGAGGGCCTCGATGTGCTTGGCCGTGACGTTCGCCCCATCCTCTGAGCGCAGCAGGTTCTCCAGGAGAACCTTCAGGCTGTAGGGGAGGGAGTCGTATCCCTCGACGGTGTTCAGGCGGAAGATCTCATACTCGGCGCCATTGACGTCGAGAACGCCTTTGGCTCCGAAACTGTCCACAGTACTCACTCAAGCACTCCTATCCTAGTTGCCAGACATTCGCCTGCAGCGCTGCAGGCCGGGCACGAGGAACGCAGCCGGGCCATCGTCCAGTCGACCAGTGATTCGCCTCAGCACCGGCGTCCTGTGCCACGACGCACAGGTCACCGTCACCGAGTCAGTGATGCGAGCTCACCTCGACTGAGTGGATCAGCCAGACCCCTCGGGACCGTATCGTCACCAGTCTACTGGTCGGGCGCAGGTTGCGCTTGCCGCGACAGGCTCAGCGGGTGAATCGGGCCACTGACTCCATGTGGTGGGTGTTCGGGTAGAGGTCAAGCACCCGCATCCCGGAGATCCTGAAACCACGACCCAAAAGGTCCTTGGCATCCCGCGCGAAAGACGACGGCTCGCAGGAGACATAGATGACCTCTTCTGCCCCCGCGGTGTCCAGGCCCTCGATGACACGCGCTCCAGCACCGGCTCGGGGCGGGTCGAGCACTACCACCCGGGACCCCTTCAGCGCGCCCAGGGCGCGCTCGACCGGCGAGGCGATCACCTCAACCTGCCGTGCGGCGGCGAAGGCTTCGGCTGCACTGCGGCTCGATGGGCCCGCCGCCTCGACGCTGAGCACATGTCCAGCCTCCCCGACGGCGGCGGCGGCCCAGGCCGTGAACAGCCCGGCACCCGCGTAGAGGTCAGCAGCACGGTCACCGGGAGACAGCGTGGCGACCTCGCGCACTGCCCGCACCAGGGCAGCGGGCGCATTGCGGTGGACCTGCCAGAAGCTCTCGGGAGGAAGGCTCAGGGACTCGGCGACGTCGCCGGCCTCAGGCAGGGATTCCACGACGCTGCGCTCCCCCACCACGACCTCGTAGGAGATAGTTCCCCCTGGCTCGGCTGGAGCGGACCGCGAGGAGGCTTTGGACTGCCCGCCACGCCGTCGTGTGGGTCGCGGCGGACGGCCGGATCCTGGGGGCTGCGGCTGATGCCGGGCCAGCAGGATCGAGCCTATACGCGCATCCTCCGCGCTGAGGGCACTCAGCCGGCGTCGCAGTCCGGACCACGCACCGGGCTGATCCTCGGCCGTCGGCGCATGAGTCGTCTGGTCCTCCACGTGAACGACAAGTGTCAGCGGATCTCGCCCGCCGGGGGCGACGACGTCGACCCGGTGGGCTCCGCGGAAGTCCGCGGTGAAGATCCGGCTCTCATGGATCGCCTCGACCGCAAGCGGCATGCCCCGCAGCTCGATCAGGTCGTTGCTGCGGAAAGGCTTCATCGCCAGCGCTCCGCTGCCGGTCACCGCGAAACTCACCCGGGTGCGCCAGTGCAGCCCGTTGCTATGGGCCGCGGACACGTCTTCGACGTGGATCTCGCCATCGGCGTGGTGGGCTTGTGCCGGCAGCTCGGCCACGGATATCCCGCCGATGCGTTGGAGCGTGTCACGGAAGACATGAGCCTTGAGCCGCCGCTGATGCTGGTCGGTGATATGCCCGAACTCGGCGCCGCCGACCGGCAGCCGTCCTGCTTGGTGCGCCCGTACCGAGTCCGCCAGCTTCCAGATGTGCCGGCGCCTGTAGTCCGAGGCGTGGACGACGTGGACCACCTCGCCGCGCCAGTACTTCGCCGAGGGCTCCCGGTCCGTGAGTGCCACTTGGACCGTCTCACCCGGAATGGCGTGCCGGACGAACACGACGCGTCCTTCGTAGCGGGCGACGCAATGGCCACCGTGCGCCATCGGACCCACCTCGACGGTGATGATGGGGAACAGCTCATCGCGCGTCACCGGACCACCGCTCATGATGAGTCCTGCCCGGCTGATGAGTCCGGCCGCGCGGCGGGACCCGTCCCGGCTGGAGCCTCGTGTCCTTCGGCAGCAGGCCGCGTCAGCATCCAGCCCCACCACAGTGCCAGCGCATACAGCGGGAGCCCCATCACGAGCCGGGCAATGCCGAGGCCCGCCAGGTCATCAGCGAAGTAGAGCGGCATCTGCACGAGCAGGCGGGCCAGCAGCACTGCGCTGACCAGCCAGGTCGCCATGGCGTAGCGCCGTCGTCGTACGGTGTCCCGGCGCCAGCTGAGCCCTTCGCCGCGCAGCAGGCCGAACAGCAGGCCCAAGAACGGCCAGCGCACGGCGATCGAGATGATGAATGCGGCAAGGTACGCCGCATTCGTGACGAACCCCAGCACGTAGAAGTCCCGCGCCTCGCCGGTTCGGTAGGCCACCACCGCGCAGAGCACCACCCCGACCAGCCCGGAGAGCGCCTGCACCAGCGTCCCGCGCTGGACTAGGCGGATCACCGTGAACACGACGCTGAGCGCGACGGCGAGGATGATCGCCAGGGTCAGGTCCTCGGTCAGGACGAACGCGACGAGGAACCCTGCAGCAGGGAGGCTGGCTTCCAGCAGACCGCGCACTCCCCCGATCGACCCCATGACATCGAGCGTGCCGTCGTCGCGAGTGCGCATCGAGGAGGCGGCAGCCGCCGTCATGTGGCGCGCAGTGCCCGCGGGCGACTGATCAGCCGGCGCGGAAGAGCCCTGCGACGCTGATTCAGCCGAGGAGTCCTTCTCACCCGATGACTCAGGTGGATCCTGGGGGGAGGCATGCTGGTCAGGGGTCATGGCTCAGGACTGACCTTCCGATGTCGAATCCAAAGCTGCCGCACCCGGGTTCGGCCCGTTTCCGGCATCACGACGTTGCGCAGGGTTGCGCGGCACAGACACCCGCTTCGCGCCTTCGGGCGGGCGCAGTGGAAGCAGCTCCCGGGGAGGCAGCGG
>DXGD01000454.1 GCA_019114115.1 Candidatus Nesterenkonia stercoripullorum | reverse complement strand
TGATCCACTCCTCGCACGAAAGGCGATGGCAGCTGGCGCTCACCACCCTGCGCGCCGTCACCGTCGGGCTTCAGGAACAGGAAAGCGTCGAGCGGTACGGCTTTCTCACCCGTGAGATGCTCCCGCTGCAGCTGGACGGAGAGCTGATAGAAGTCCCCGCCGATTCGGAGCTGGTGGTGGAAAGCGCGCACCAGGCGGTGCAGGTGATCGGCTGAGGTCGGCTTTCGCCTTCTGCCGGTCAGGGCAGCAGCTGGGTGGAGTTCGCTTCGACCCCTGTCGCCGTCTCTGCGATGTGGGCCGCCTCGTGGGGCGCAGTGCGGGAGTCCTCCGAGTGCAGCGTCATCATGACGATATCTTCGCCATCCATCGAGAGTTCCGTGACAGGTGATGACAGGGCTCCGGAGAGGAGTTCGATCTCGTCGTCGGTCAGCTTGCGGGACATGCGAATTGCTACGTGGTATTCGGACATCGAGGACGTCCTTCCTGAGCGGTGGAGACAGTCATCCAGTCCGAGCGAGTGCATGAGGATTCACATCATGATTCGAGGGCCACCGATGCTGCCGTGAGGCTCCTCACGGTACAGGACATTCGGCGGAGGCGGGGGGATTTGAACCCCCGGTTCCCTTTAACAGGAACCCTTCATTAGCAGTGAAGTCCGTTCGGCCGCTCCGGCACGCCTCCTTGCGGCATGGACAGCTGGTGCTGTTGCCGCCTACATAGACTAGCCTCTCAGGGCAGGAACTTTCAAAGCAGCCTTCGTGCTGACCGTGTCAGCTGGAGACCACGTCAGCTGGAGACCACGTCAGCTGGAGACCACGGTGTCATCTGGGGACGCGGGGTGTTCCGGTGAATCGTATCGAGCGGGAAGAGGCAGACAATCGTGCAGGCTCTCGGGTCAGAGTTCGTCATCGCCGTGGTCGGGGCCGGGCCGCGCGGAACCTCGTTCCTTGAGCGTGTGCTCGCGCACCGCGAGCGTGCCGCCGGGCCTGGCATGCGGATCGTGGTGCTCGACCCGGCCGAGCACGGGCCTGGCACCGTGTGGAGCCCTGAGCAGTCTGGGCTGTACCTGATGAACACGCCGGCCGGCTTCCCCACGGCGGCCCCGGTCGGCGCGACGACGGAGACAGTGCCGGCGTCGTCGGTCTCGTGCAGCTTCGCCCAGTGGAGAGCGCGCTACGAGCCGGACACCGCACCAGCTGGCGACGCCGATTTCCCCGCCCGCGCCAGCTACGGCAGGTACCTGAGGTGGCTCCACCACGAGGTGACGCAGCGCCTGGAACGGCTTCCCGGAGTCGTGGTGGAACACCGTCACACGGAGGTCATCAGGGTGGCCCGGCGGCCCAGCGGCATGGCGCTGACACAGGACGACGGCGGAGTGCTCGTGGCCGACGCCGTCGTGCTGGCCCTGGGGCATGTTCCCGCGCGCTTGAATGATGCCGCCCGGCAGATCGCCCAGGCCGCACACGACCTGAGCCTTCACTACGTCCCGCCGAGCATCCCCACCGATGTGGACTACTCGGCGCTTCCCGCCGGCGAAAGCGTGCTGGCGCGCGGCATGGGCCTGAACTTCTTCGACCTCATGATCCAGGTGACAGTGGGACGAGGGGGACGGTTCCGTCCTGTGGGGCCGGGGCAGCGCCTGGAATACATCGCCAGTGGACGCGAGCCGCATCTGCTGGCGGGATCACGCCGCGGCACGCCCTATCGGGCCAAGACGACGGCGCCTGATTTCGTCCCGGACGGGGTCGAGCTGGTGCATTTCACCCCGGCTGCCGTCGAGGGTCTGCAGCGCAGGCATCGCGTGCTGGACTTCCAGGCCCATCTGTGGCCGCTCATCCTCCGTGATGTGACGCGGACCTACTACCGCACCCTGGCTGCAGAGCGCCCGGAACTCTTCGCGGACACCTTCATCAGCCAGCTGGAGGAGCTGCTGGCCTCCGATGCCTCAGGAGAAGGAGTCCTGGGAGCTCATGGGCAGCGACTGCTCGCCGCATCCGCCCCGGACGTGCTGTGGTTCGATATCCGGTCGCTGGGGCGGCCATTCGCCGGCCTGAGCTTTGAGACCTCGCAGAGCTACCAGTCCCATATGCTGGCCTATCTCGATGACGATATCGAGACGTCTTTCGCGGGCACGGCCAGCCCGGTCAAGATGGCGATCGGGGCCCTCCACGCCGCACGCCTCCAGCTGAAGCCGATGCTGACAGAGGGGCGAGTGTCCCAGTTGAGCCGCATCACCGATGTCGAGGGGTGGTTCGAGTCCCTGGTCGAGGGGACCGCAAGCGGCCCGCCGGTGCAGCGGATCCAGGAGCTTGCGGCCCTGGCCCGTGCCGGGGTCGTGGAGTTCTTGGGGCCAGAAGCCTATTTCGACGTCGACCCCGAGGCGGGGTGCTTCGCGGCCCAGTCGCCCTGGGTCGGAGGGCCGCCGGCGCATGCTCGCGCCCTGGTGGAGGCGATGATGCCCGCTAACCGCGTCCAGCTCTCGCAGTCCGCCCTGATCACCGGCCTCATGGAGGACGGTGTGGCCCGCCCCTTCGAGGTCCTCGACGCCGGCGGCTCTCCACGGCTGGGGAAGGGGTTCGACGTGACAGAGTCCCCGCACCGGCTCATCGACAGCCACGGCAGTGCCGTGCAGGCAGTGTTCGTCCTCGGGCTGCAGCTCAGCTCTGTCCAGTGGGGAACGGCGATCGCTGCCGAGGCCGGCGGGGCAGCGTCGTCCTCGGCCCGGTCCCTTGCGGATGCCGATGCGGCTGCCCGGACACTGGTGAGCCGGGCCTGTCAGGTCAGCTGACCTAGGACGCCGCAGAGAGCATTTCGGCAGGGGATACTTGTAGAGTTTCCTCAGGCAGTGTGACAGGCGGCTGTCAGAGGGTGTGCGGCCGGGAGGCAGCGGTGTCGATGGCTGCGCGGATCCGTTGTGCGTGCGCACCTGTCTGTGCACGTCAATGCAAGTCATCATCGTGCGCGGGATGAGAAACTGGCACACGATCACCATTTATCGAGGGGAGTCACCATGGGGGCAACAGGACGGATGAGGGCGCTCGGCGTCTCGGCAGCTGCGGGTGCGCTGCTGCTGACAGGCTGCGGCGACGGCGGCGACGGCGGTGGTGGCTCAGACGAGAGCTACTCGATCGGCGTGACGCAGATCGTCTCCCACCCTTCCCTCGACGAGGCCCGCGAAGGGTTCAAGCAGGCTTTCGAGGACGCCGGAATCGACGTCGACTGGGACGAGCAGAACGCCCAGGGTGATCAGGCCACCGCCAGCAATATCGCCGGCACCTTCGCGACGTCTGACCTGGACCTGATCCACGCGGTCGCCACGCCGACGGCCCAGGCGGCTGCCCAGCAGATCACCGATACCCCGATCGTCTTCTCCGCCGTCACCGACCCGGAGGACGCCGGCCTGGTGGACAGCATGGAGGAGCCCGGCGCCAACGTCACCGGCGCCTCGGATCTGAACCCAGTGCACGAGCAGCTTGAGCTGCTCCAGGAGATCATGCCCGATGCCGAATCAGTAGGCGTGGTCTACTCCTCGGGTGAGGCGAACTCGGCCGTTCAGGTCGAGCTGCTCAAAGAAGCCGCCGACGAGCTGGGGTTGGAGGTCGAAGAGGCCACGATCTCTGCGTCCTCGGAAGTCCAGCAGGGCGTGGAGTCGCTCGACGCGGATGCGATCTATGTGCCCACCGATAACGCGGTGGTCTCAGCGCTGGAGGCTGTGCTGCAGTACGGCCAGCAGAACGATGTCCCGGTCGTCGCAGCGGAAGGCGATTCCGTGGTGCGCGGCGCAGTGGCGACCTACGGCATCAACTACCAGCAGCTCGGCGTGCAGGCCGGCGAGATGGCGATCCGGATTCTCGAAGACGGCGAGGACCCCGCGGACATGCCTGTCGAGACGCAGGAAGAGCTGGAACTCTACGTGAACCCCGACGCGGCCGAGGAGATGGGCCTGGAGATTCCTGACGAGGTGACCGAGCGGGCCGACGTCGTCGTCGGTGACGACGTGGAGCCCGAAGACCCGGCGGAAGCCGGTGAGGACGAGGAGTGAGCTCCTCTCCTCATCCGTACGACCCTCGCCGGTGGCCCGGTCATGCAGACCAGGGCCGCCGGCGCGATAGTGAAGAGGCCTGATGATTACTGCATTGGAACTGGGGCTGATCTACGCGATCGTCGCCCTGGGGGTGTACCTGACGTTCAGGATCCTGAACTTCCCGGACCTGACTGTCGACGGTTCGTTCACCTCGGGTGCCGCGACCGCGGCCATCCTGATCGTCAATGAGGTCAATCCGTTCCTCGCGACGGCGGCCGCTTTCCTGGTGGGTGCCGTGGCAGGCTTGATCACCGGGCTGCTGCACACCAAGGGCAATATCAACGGGCTGCTCGCTGGCATCCTGACCATGATCGGCCTGTACTCGGTCAACCTGCGGATCATGGACGCGGCCAACGTGTCCCTGCTCGGGCAGGACACGGTCATCAGCTCGCTGCGCACTGTGGCGAACGTGGGCTGGACCTCGATTCTGGTGCTGCTGGCGGTGGCGCTGATCTTCAAGCTGGCCCTGGACTGGTTCCTGCATACGGATATGGGCCTGGCGCTTCAGGCCACCGGAGACAACGAGCAGATGATCCGGTCCTTCGCGGTCTCCACGGATCGGATGAAGATCATCGGGCTCATGCTCTCCAATGGGCTGGTCGGGCTGGCAGGTGCCGTCGTCGCCCAGTACCAGGGCTTCGCCGATATCGGCATGGGCATCGGTCTCATCCTCATCGGCCTGGCCTCAGTGATCGTGGGTCAGGCCATCTTCGGCACGCGCTCCGTGTTCCAGGCGACGCTCGCCGTCGTGCTGGGAGCGGTGGTCTACCGCCTGGCCATCCAGCTGGCGCTCAATGCGGGCCTGGACCCCAACGACATGAAGGCGATGTCAGCGGTGCTGGTCATCATCGCGCTGATCCTGCCGCAGTGGAAGGGCTTCCAGCGGCTGACCCGACGGCGTCGGGGGACATCCGCGCTCGCCGCCGTCGCCGAGACCTCAACGACTGCCGACGCGGACGTCACCACGATGCCTGCCCCGAAGGCGAAAGGCTGACCTATGCTTCGTCTGAACGAGATCTCCAAGACGTTCTTCCCCGGGACCGTGAACGAACGGCGTGCTCTGGTGTCAGTGAACCTGACACTGAACCAAGGGGACTTCATCACCGTCATCGGGTCCAACGGCGCCGGGAAATCGACGGTGCTGAACACGATCGCCGGGCGGATCCCGCAGGATTCCGGCAGTGTTGAGATCGACGGCCGCGACGTCGGGCGCCTCCCGGAGCATCGCCGGGCTGCGCTGGTGGGCCGGGTCTTCCAGGACCCGATGGCCGGGACCAGCCCGGATCTCACGATCGAGCAGAACCTGGCGCTGGCTGACCGGCGCGGTGCGGCCCGGCTGCTGAAGCCGGGGGTCACCTCCACGAAGCGCGAGCGGTTCGCCGAGGCGCTCACTGTGCTCGAGCTCGGGCTGGAGAAGCGGCTGAAGACGAAAGTCGGCCTGCTCTCAGGAGGGCAGCGTCAGGCGCTGAGCCTGCTGATGGCCACCTATTCGCAGCCGAAAGTGCTGCTGCTCGATGAGCACACCGCAGCGCTGGACCCCCAGCGCGCTGAACTGGTCACCAGGCTGACGACCAAGATCGTCGAAGATCAGGGCCTGACCACGCTCATGGTGACGCACAATATGGTGCAGGCGCTCGAGGTGGGGAACCGGCTGATCATGATGCACGAAGGGCAGATCATCCTCGACGTGGACGAGGAGCGGAAGCGCGACCTGACTCCGGAGGATCTGCTGAGCGAGTTCTCGAAGATCAAGGGCAGCGTCCTCGACGACAAGACGATGCTGCAGTAGCGTCCCGGTCAGCCGAGTCAGCCGAGTCAGCCGAGTCAGCCGAGTCAGCCGAGTCAGCCGAGTCAGCCGAGTCAGTCGAGGCAGAATTCGTTGCCTTCCGGATCGAGCATCACGATGAAGCCCGCTTCGAACGGCGGATCGGGCTCTACGCGCCTGACCCGCCGGGCGCCGAGGGCCAGGAGGCGCTCCGCCTCCGACTCCAGTTCACGCATGCGTTCTTCGTTCTGCAGGCCGGGGGCTGCTCTGATGTCGAGATGGAGCCTGTTCTTCGCCGTCTTCGATTCCGGCACCTGCTGGAAGAAGATGCGTGGCCCGGAGGCGTCCGGATCTTCCAGTGCTGAACTGGAGTTGCGCTTCTCGGGAGGGACCCCGTGCTGGTCCAGGAAGTCGTCCCAGGCCTCCAGCGGGTCCTGCCCCGGGGCGAGATCCACTCCTGGCGGGCTGGGGTGGACGTACCCCAGCGCATCTCGCCAGAACAGGGACAGGGCGCGCGGATCGTGCGCATCGATGGTGACCTGCACAATGCGACTCATCGTCGGACTCCGTTCTCGATCTGCCGGCGCTCCGGCTGTGAGGGACCGGGCTCACCGGCCCGCCCGGTCAGGGTGACGACATCCTACGCCCCTGCCCTGGGGGACCGGATATGGCAGACTGACCGACATGCGGACTGCGAGGGGGCTCGGGCAGACGGGAACCGCCCCCCGCCCTGCCCGTCCGCCGCGACGGGTCCGGCTCGGCGCCTGGCACCGAGGCGTCCTCTTCCTCATGCGGCGCGCGTATTTCGGGTCGGTGCGCGTGAGCGGGGCTCCCGAGCCGGCCAGAGTCCGGCCGCGCATCGTCCTGGCCAGCCACCGCAACGGCGCTCTCGACGGCGCAGTCGTTCAGGCGGCCTTCCCCTGGGCACAGTTCCTGGTGTCCATGCAGCTGATGCGCGGACCGCTGCGGCTGCTCGTCACCGGGATCCCGGTGATCCGTCAGCGCGACGTCGAACGCTATCGCATGGACCGCTCCACGGTGACCGATCCGGTGAGCGCCAGCATCGACCACATCGTCGCCGGCGGAGATCTGGTGATCTTCCCAGAGGGGACCAGCGAGTGGGGCCACGCCCCGGGGACATACCACCGCGGAGCGGCCATGATCTGGTGCCGTCTCCAGCAGGCGGGGGTCGAGGTCGATGTCATCCCGCTGGGGCTGATGTACTCTGCGCCCGAGCGGTTCTGCTCTCTCGCCGACATGTGGCGCGGATCGGCGCTGGAGCTCCCCGGTCCGGGCGATGACGAGGACTCCGAGTGGGAGCGGCGTGTCCACGAGGCGATGATGCGGAACCTGGATGCGGTCTCGGTGCACTGTCCCGACCCCGAGACCTTCGATAGGGTCCAGAGGCGCGCGACCGAGCGCGCTCGCGCCGGTGAGTCCTTCGCAGCGGCCTTCCTCGAGGAGCAGGACCAGGCCCGACGGCGTGCGCGTGACTCCGGGCCGGAGCCGGAGCACGAGCCGGCACGGCGTGGTCTCGGCGCCGGCGCCCACTCGTGGCCGCGGCGCATCGGCCTGGCGCTGCACTGGCTCCTCGCCCCGGTGCTGCTCGCCGCGTGGTCCGCTGGGCGTGCCGCCGACGCACGCAACACCGTGTCCTTCTTCCGGGTGCTCGGCGGCACGTCAGGAGTCCTCGTGTGGGTTCCCCTCCTCGCTGCGGGACTGGGCGGCGCGGCTGCAACCGGTGCCGGCCCGGCGGCCTCGACCATCGTGTGTGCCGGGCTGGCCTGTGCAGTGCTGGGCGGCGTCATCCTGCGCGCACGCCGATGGCAGCCCGACACCGCACCGCTGACCGACCGTACCGCTGACCCACCGCACCGCTGACCCGCCGACCCCGACCCGCAGACCCTGACACACCGCGCCGATCCGATGAGGAGTATCCATGTCCCGCACCATCGCCTTCACCCATGAGGACGCATCTCGCTTGGACGTCGCGGGCGGCAAGGGGGCCAGCCT
This sequence comes from Candidatus Nesterenkonia stercoripullorum, assembly GCA_019114115.1. Lineage (GTDB taxonomy): Bacteria > Actinomycetota > Actinomycetes > Actinomycetales > Micrococcaceae > Nesterenkonia > Nesterenkonia stercoripullorum. The sequence continues at coordinate 337 of DXGD01000454.1, read as the reverse complement.
GGCCAGGTCTGCCCGCGCGCTCCCCGTCCCGCCTGGCCTGATCGTCACCTCCGAGGCGTACCGTGCCTTCCTGGAGCCGCTGGAGGCCGCGATCGCGGCGCTGCTCGACGAGGCGGAGAGTGCGGACCAGGCGGCAGCTCCGATCCAGGACCTGATCCTGGGGGTGGAGCCGGACCATGAGTGGATGATGGAGCTGGAGGACTCCCTGACCCGTCACGACCTGGCTCGATATCCTTTGGCGGTGAGGTCCTCCGGCACGATGGAGGACCTGCCTGGCGCTGCCTTCGCAGGCCAGCACGACACGTTCCTGGGTGAGCGCGGCGCCACGGCGGTGGCA
>DXGD01000453.1 GCA_019114115.1 Candidatus Nesterenkonia stercoripullorum | reverse complement strand
GTCGCCGGATTCTTCGGCACTGTCCCGCGTTGCGGTGTAGCTCCCGCAGGTGTCCACGCCGTCTTCCTCGCCGGCGAAGTGGGATTGGGCGGCACGCCAGTCTGCGTAGCTGTACACGGTGACCTGGCGATCCGTCGTCAGCCCTGGGACGTCGTCCACCTGGGCCTCGTCGTCAGAGGGCGAGGGCGAGGTGGGCTCGGTTGACTCCTCGGAGCCTGAGCCGGAAGACGAGCCAGATTCCTCGTCTGACTCACTCCCGTCCGACTCACTCGAGTCCGACTCACTCCCGTTCGACTCACTCGTGCCTGCGGTGCTCTCATCCGAGGTACTGGCCGCCCAGATCGCCGTGGGACCCTGGCCCGCTGACGAGGCGGCGTCACCGCGGTGACCCGCAGCCGACCCGGTCTCCGCCGCCGCTGCGGGGCTCTCCCCCGACTGCGGCTCTGCTGGAGCCGAGCTTCCTTCGGCTCCCGGTTCCTCCGGAGCAGGGCTCTGACCGACGTCATCTTCCCCGCTGGTATCGGCGTGGACCAGCAACGCGCCGTCCGGGACCGGGGTCGCCGACTCGACCACGTACTGCTTGCAGTCCACCGGTTCGACATCGAGCTTCTTCAGCTCGGTCTCGATCGACCGGAGATCACCCCAGTAATCATCGGTGTCAGTCACCGTGGCACCGCTGAGGCGGGCTTCCACCGCGGAGCGCATATCGTCGTGGGAGAGCTGGTCCCCAGTTGGCTCTGGCGCGCTCGACCCTTCGTCTGCCGGATCGCTCGGCGCCTCCTGGGTAGGCTGGCCCGCCTCCTCCTCAGAGGCGTCATCCGAGCAGGAAGTAAGCAGCAGGATCGCTGCCATAGAGATCCCCAGCAGGCTGGACAAGGGACGACGTGTAGCCATGGACGCTGCCTCCCACGTGTGGTCAATTCGTCGAACCCGAGGATCCTCCCCGGGCCGTAGTCCAGTATGCCGCCGAGGCCGCGCTGGTTTGCGCTCCCACGCGCAGAGGGCACCGGTCATGAGATCAGGACAACATCATCCCTGGGCAGGAATGCAGTCTCAGGCCGGATCAGAACAATCCAGACTATCTCTGTCCACGTCAGAACAGAACGGTGGCGAAAGAACCGACCTGTTCGAACCCGACCCGCCGGTAGGTCCGCAAGGCCGCGGTGTTGTAGTCGTTGACGTAGAGACTCACCCGCGGTGCCAATCGGAGCCCCCAGTCGACGACAGCCGCCATGCCTGCAACGGAGAGTCCTTCACCGCGGTGATCGGGATCTACCCAGACTCCCTGGACCTGGACCGCAGCAGAGGTGACTGCTCCGAACTCAGCTTTGAAGAGGATCTTGCCTTCCCGGTGCCGCCAGCCATGGTCCGTCGGGGCTTCGCGCCAGATGAGCGAATGGCCCGTATCGATGAGGCCCTTGATGCGAGCCCGGTATTCGCTGCTGCCCTGCGTATACGGCGAAAAGCCCAGCTCCTCGGTGAACATCGCCGCGCAAGCCTTCTCCACCGCTTTGAAGTCCTCCGGCTGGGATTCGCGCAAGCCCTGTGCGGAGGCGATCTCAGAGGCCGCCCGCATGACCATCAGCGGCTGATCCGCGCGTACCTCGCGCGCCGATTCCCAGCCGGTGGCCTCGTACAGGGCTAAGACGGCTTCGGCTGGACCATAGATGGAGGAGAAACGCCGTCGCAGGTCACGGGCCACGTAGCCGAAGAGTGCGGCATCCTGCGCTGAGGCGCCGATCGGGATGGCGTTGGAACCGACCCAGCAGGCAGACTCCAAACCGCCTGCTGGGTCGTCAATGCCGATGAAGAAGGCGGCGTTGCGGCCCTTGCCTGGCCCCGCACTGCCGCGGACATCCATCAAGGCTGAGACCGAGACGTTGGCGATGGCATCCCGGGCGAGCAGCTCTTTCAGCGCGGGCGTGTCCCCCGGCCCCAGCAGGCGCGCTGCGCCGGCCGTGGCTCGGTGGACTCGGGCCGCGAGGGTCTCAGCTGACGGAGACCACAGGGGCGCCCGCTGCTTGAGCATCGCCATCGGAATCGGCTTCCATGTCGGCGGCAATTCTGTTCGCCTCTTCGATCAGTGTCTCCACGATCTGGTCCTCCGGGACAGTCTTGATGACCTCGCCCTTGACGAAGATCTGCCCCTTCCCGTTGCCGGAGGCGACCCCCAGATCGGCGTCCCGGGCCTCACCCGGGCCGTTGACGACGCAGCCCATGACGGCCACGCGCAGCGGCACCTCCATGCCCTCCAGCCCGGAGGTCACTTCCTCAGCCAGCGTGTAGACGTCCACCTGCGCCCGACCACAGGATGGGCAGGAGACGATCTCCAGCTTGCGCGGAAGCAGATTCAGCGATTCGAGGATCTGAGAACCTACTTTGACCTCTTCAGCCGGCGGAGCGGAAAGTGAGACGCGGATGGTGTCGCCGATTCCCTTGGCCAGCAGTGCGCCGAAGGCCGTGGAGGATTTGATCGTCCCTTGGAAACCGGGGCCCGCTTCGGTCACGCCCAGGTGGAGGGGCCAGTCGCCGCGTTCGGCGAGCATCTCGTAGGCCTGCACCATGATCACAGGATCGTGGTGCTTGACGGAGATCTTGAAATCGTGGAAGTCATGCTCCTCGAAGAGGGAGGCCTCCCACACGGCCGATTCGACCAGCGCCTCTGGCGTCGCCTTGCCGTATTTGTCCATGATGCGCTTATCGAGCGAGCCGGCGTTCACGCCGATCCGGATCGAGACGCCGGCATCCTTGGCCGCTTTGGAGATCTCGGCGACCTGGTCGTCGAATTTGCGGATATTGCCCGGGTTCACCCGGACGGCTCCGCAGCCGGCCTCGATGGCGGCGTAGACGTACTTCGGCTGGAAGTGGATATCGGCGATGACCGGAATCTGCGATTTCATCGCGATGATCGGCAGCGCCTCGGCGTCCTTGTCCGTAGGGCATGCCACCCGGACGATATCGCAGCCGGAGGCGGTGAGTTCGGCGATCTGCTGCAGCGTGCCGTTGATGTCATGCGTCTTCGACGTCGTCATCGACTGCACGGAGATCTGATGGTCACTTCCGACGCCGACGGCACCGACCTGGATCTGCCGCGTCTTACGGCGCGGAGCCAGCACTGGCGGCGGCGCGGACGGCATACCGAGGTTTATGGCGGTCACGAACACTCCTGACAGACGGGAATCAGCGGATCACGGGCACAGAGCCCCACCCCCCTATCCTACGCCGCCCGGAGCTCCGGTCTCGATTCCGGGGAGCTCAGCCGAGTATTCCTTCGCGGATCGCGCGCAGGACGGCGTTGGTGCGGTCGCGGGCACCGAGCTTCACCAGCGTGGAGGATATGTGGTTCTTCACGGTCCCCTCGGCCAGACTGACCAGCTCGGCAATCTGCCGGTTGGAATAGCCTTCGGCGACCAGCCGCAGGACCTCCACCTCACGATCTGTGAGCGCTTCGACGACGACGCCCGCGGCCCCCTGTGGCGGCGGGGCAGTGCGAATGGCTTTGACCAGCCGGTCGGTGATGGACGGACCGATCAGCGTGCCTCCGGCGGCCAGGGCTTCCACGGCGTGAGAAAGCTGGTCGACAGTGACATCTTTGAGCAGGTATCCGCGAGCGCCGGCGCGCAGGGCTTCGAGCACCACAGTGTCATCATCGAAGGTGGTGAGCACCAGCGTCGGTATCTCGATCCCCTGCTCCGCGTGCTTCTGCAGGAACCACAACCCGTCGTAGACAGGCATGCGCAGATCCAGCAGCACCACATCGGGATGATGCTCTTGGCAGGCCTCCAGGGCTTCAGCTCCGTCGGAGGCTTCGCTGAGCACCTCGATTCCGGCGAGTTCCAGCAGTGAGCATATTCCTTTGCGCACCAAGGTCTGATCGTCGACCACCAGAACTCGTGGCGAGGCGCCGCTCATGTCTGCAGCTGCCGATCCCGCATCACGGGCAGGTGAGCCTCGACGGTGAAATGCGGCGTGGTGCGGATCTCGAGTCTCCCGTCGAGGCCTTCCAGGCGCTCCTTCAGACCGGTCAGGCCATGGCCTGGGGTGATGGCCCCTGGGGCGACGCCGTCGTTGGTGCCGGTCAGAGTCAACGTGCCTGCCTCCTGTGTGACGATGAGTGCCAGCTCGGCTGCTTGGGCGTGCTTGATGGTGTTGGTGATGATCTCCTGGGCCGCACGCAGCAGCGTGCTATGGATCTCTTCGTCCGTCCGCACGTCGGCATCGACCTCGACGTGAACGTCCAAACTGGGCACGGCGCCGGCGAGTCGTTGCAGGCTCTGCCGGAGATCCCCCTGGCTGTCCTGACGCAGCTCCCCCACAGTGGTGCGCACATCGGCCAGCAGTCCCTTCGCCACTTCGGCGGCTTGGTCGACATGTGCACGGGCCTGAGATCCCTCACGATGCTTGGCTGCTTCCAGCTCCAGATTGAGCACTGTGAGCTGGTGGCCGATCAGATCATGGAGTTCCCGGGAGATCCGCAGCCGTTCATCGGAGGCTGCGGAGTCCTCCAGCAGGACCGCGGCGGCCTCCAGGTCAAGATTCTTCTGCTCCAGCTCCGTGCGAAGCTCAGTCTCCTGCCGCATGGCGTAACCGCTGAACACGGTGGCCAGATGAATGATCAGGTAGAACCCGACCACCAGCAGCGATTCGCGCGGATCTGCGTCAGACAGTCGGCTGTGCAGGAAGGTCACCCCGCTGTTCAGCAGCACCAGGACCAGCACCCATCGAATCGGGATCACGAAACTCCCGACGGCGGCCACCACCACCATCAGGACCACCACCATGCCGCCGCTGCTGGAGGTCGTCAGCAGCAGTGCCCAGGAGATGATCGCCGCGCACCCGTAGAACACCAGAGCTGGGCGCCGAGTGAGGCGCTCAGTGGCAGCGAGGCTCACCGTCACCAGCCACAGCAGCAGAAGGCCCGCCCACGTCCACACAGGGACGAGCAGGTCATCGATCACCAGCGTGATGACCCCGATGCCGAAGCAGAGCCCCAGCATCGCCAACCCCGAGTACTCGTCGGCACGGCGAGCCGGCTTGCGCCCGAACCTCGAAGACGCGGCGCTGCTGTGGTGATCGTCCATACTTTCCAAGGCTACTGGCCGACCCTGCTCGGTGATAGGTGCCGAAAGTCATGATCAGGTCTCGGCCGTTCTACAATCGTGGCATGCGGATCGAAGTGCTGGGATCTATCCAGCTTCGGGACGATAAGGCACAGGCAGTCGATGTTCCGGAGCGGAAGCTCCGTGCCCTGATCGCCGTGCTCACCGCTGCTGGCGGGGACGCCGTGCCAGCGGAAGCTCTTGTGGATCGTGTGTGGGGCGACTCCCCTCCGCAGAACCCCACCCGCGTGCTGCAGGCCAAGCTCTCCCAGCTGCGTGCGCTGCTCGATCAGGCCTCCCCGGGGGCACGGCAGATGCTGCAGCGTTCGCCCGCCGGCTACAGCCTCGACATCACGGCAGACACGCTGGACGCCGCGGAGTTCCGGGCGAGCATCCGGGCCGATTCGACGCAGCTCTCCGATCATCAGCGCATCTCGGTGCTCGACCGGGCGCTGGGGCTGTGGCGTGGCGAGCCCTATGCGGAATTCTCCGATGAGCTGTGGGTGGGCGCCGAAGCCAGCGACCTTCACGAGGCACGGCTGCAGGCGGTAGAACACTGCGTCGAGACGCTGACGACGGCGGGCGAGCATGAACGGGCACTGGCCTATGGCGCTCCGTACCTGCCTGCACACCCCGCCCGGGAGACCCTGGTGGCACCACTGCTGCTCGCCTACTATCGCAGTCACCGGCAGACTGAGGCTCTCAGCGCTTACGAGCGGCTCCGGACCCACCTCGACGAGGAGCTCGGCATCGAACCCAGCCCTGAGCTGCAGGACCTGTTCCTGAAGATCCTGCGCCAGGACCCGGATATCAGCCCAGGGCCAGCTTCTCTTTCAGCGGCCCAGCATTCAACGGCACAGCATTCAACGGCCCCGCATGTGGCAGTCCCGGAGGCCTCATCACCGCACCGTCGTCTTCCGGCCTACGCCTCGCCCTTCCTGGGGCGCACCGAGGAGGTCGGCGAGGTGCTGGCGCTGCTGCGCTCCCATCGGCTGGTCACCCTGATGGGCATCGGAGGCATCGGCAAGACCAGACTGGCAGTTGAAGCGGCCGAGCACGAGACGCGTCATAGTGTGCTCGAGACGTGGTTCGCGGACCTCACGGAAATCAGTCCGCAGGGACGACAGAACCCGGCGCAGGAGGAACGAGCAGTCGCTCATGCTGTCGCTGCCGCGATGGACCTGCCCACTCCCCGGGCAGACGGCACTGACCTGACCGAACGCATCCCCGCCGCCCTGCAGGGACGGGAAGTGCTGCTCGTCATGGACAACTGCGAGCATCTCCTGGAGGGGGCGGCCACGTTCGTCGAACGGCTGCTGCGCCGAGCTGACGGGGTACGCATTCTGGTGACCAGCCGCGAGCCGCTAGCTCTCCCTGAAGAGCAGAGATACAGGGTCCCCCAGCTCACGGTCGCCAACGTGGTGCCCGCCGCGCGTACAGGTCTGCAGGGACGAGATGGAGTTGAAGCAGCGCTTCAGAGGCGAGGCGTGGAGCAAGGGGCCACTGAACCAGGGGCTGCAGAACGAAGGGCTCCGGATCAAAGGGCCGCAGAGCAGCGGAGCCCCGCGGTGGACTTCTTTCTTACCCGCGTGCAGGCGGTGAACTCCGAAGTGGAGATCGACCGCAGCACACTGGATGCAGCCGAGCACCTGTGCCGGCATCTGGACGGTCTTCCGCTGGCGCTGGAGCTCGCCGCTGCACGGACGAACGTGCTCTCCATCCCGGAGCTGCTCGAGCGGATCACCGACCGGCTGGACCTTCTGGCCAGGCCTGGCAGAGCGGCCCCGCGTCGGCAGCAGACCCTGCGCGGCATGCTCGACTGGAGCTGGTCATTGCTGGACGAGGAAGAGCACGCCCTGCTGCGCCGGCTGGCAGTGCACCCTGCGAGTTGGCGTCTGGACGCCATCGAGGCGATCTGCGCCGGTGCCAGCTCCGGCTCCGACACTGCAGCCGATTGGCCCGCCTACGGCGTGGGGATCTCGCCTGGCCGCGTCCTGGCAGTGCTGTCGCGGCTCGTGGACAGCAGCCTCGTCGCCACGCTGACCACAACAGAGGGCCTGCGCTACCGCCTGTTGGAGACGGTGCATTCCTACGCAGCCGAGCACCTGGCTGCCTCCGACGACCAGACCGTGGTGTCGGTCAGGCACGTCACCTATTTCCGCGAACTCAGCGAATGCGCCGAGATCTACCTCTTCACCCGGCAGGCGAAGGGGTGGATCGGGAGGTTGGCCGCCGAGCGAGGGCACCTGGCCCACGCGCTGACCGACTCGCTGCGCCGTGACGATAGGAAGAACTCCGCGGCCCTGGCGATGTCCACCTTCTGGTTCCGCTGGATGACCGGGCGCATTGACTCGCTGCGCGAAGACCTTGCCGCCGTCGCGTCCTCCCCGCCCCCAGAGCACGGCGCTGAAGAGCGCCACCGCCACGCCCAAGCCGATGTCCTGGCCAGGTCCTTGGAAAACGGGGACCCCGAGACGCGAGCAGAGGTCCTCCTGGCCGCATTGGAGCGTTTCGACGACGACGACGGCGCGCGACTCCACCGCATGCGGGTGCAGTGGTTCGCCGGCAGCTGTCTGCTGGCCCACCGTGCCAACCGGGAGCTGGGCGAGAGCCTCATCGATGAAGCGATCGAGGCGCTGCTCGACGCCGACGAGCCGACCTGGGCCGCACTGGCCTCGACGCACCGGGACTACTTCCTCATGGACCATTGGGGCATCAGGCCTCGAGGGCTCCCCGCAGGCTACGACGTCGAGACAGTGCTTCGCGACAGCGAGAACGCCTACGGAAGGATTCAGCTCCTGGGGGTGCGATACCTGGTGGCCGTGGCAGATGATGACGCGTCGCGAGCCGGGCTGATCGCGGACGAGGCGGCCGGTCTCGCCGATGAGCTGGGACTCGACGGGGAGATCTCCTTCTGGGAGAGCGCCCGCGCGCTCTCCAGCATCGAGGCGCGGGATTTCGAGGCGGCCGAGCACCACCTTCTCCGTACCCGGGAGTTCGCGCTGCGGACAGCCTATGCCTTCTGCATTCTGCCTCCCGACGCGCTCGAGGCGGTGCTGGCCCACCGCCAGGGGGACCCGGAGCATGCCGAACTCCTGCTGGCCGGCCTGTCGCAGGGCCAGCGTGACACGGCACGACAAGCGATCGGGCGGCGCCTGAAGGATGAGGCCCTACCGGCCGGGTTGCTGCGCCCCTGAGCCTGATTCGCCCCACCGGAGCTTTTCCGGAGCATTTCCGAAGGCGATGGGTTCCATGATCGGCGGTGAAGGTTTCACCGACTCAGAGGAGAAGAGATCATGCCTGCGAACGAAAACCCGACCCTCGCCGTCGTCATCGGGAGCATCCGACCGGACCGGTTCGGCCCGACAGTGGCCAGGTGGTTCACCGCCGAAGCCGAAGCCCACGGCGCCTTCACCGTCGACGTCATCGACTTGGCCGACTACAAGCTGCCGATGGAATTGGCCGGCAACGACCCCCATGCCACCCCTCCCGACGACGTCGCAGCGCTGGGGAGAAGGATGTCCGCCGCCGACGCGTTCGTGCTCCTGACACCGGTGTACAACCGCAGCTATGCGGCCTCGCTGAAGACGGCCATCGACTGGTTCTACACCGAATGGGCGCTCCGGCCGATCTCCTTCATCTCCTATGGTGGGGCCACGGGAGGGCTGACCGCAGTGGAGCATCTGCGCGGCATCTTCCCGGAATTCCCGGCGATCACGACCAAGAGCTTCATCAGCCTGGCGAACTTCTGGAAGGTCTTCGACCACGACGGCCGGCCGGTGGACGCTGCGGCACTGCGCACCCCCGCCACCGCTGTGCTCGACGAGCTGGCGTGGTGGGCGCCGATGCTGAGCGAAGCCCGCAAGAACCGCCCCTACCCCACGCTCGATTTCGAACTGAGCATCGATGAGGATGAGACCG
>DXGD01000452.1 GCA_019114115.1 Candidatus Nesterenkonia stercoripullorum | reverse complement strand
GTGTCACCGGAGAAGCCGCTGACAGCCTGGCCGTCCACAGTGAAGAGCACCTTGTGGCTGCGGTCAACGCCGTGGCCTGGGGCTCGATCTTGGGAGAGGCGAATAGCAGTCACTGGGGCCTGCCTTCCTGGCCCGCGGGGGCCTGCATCGAGTAGGTCGAATGCATCTCGTAGGTCACGGTGTCCCGTACGGCGTTGAACCATTTGCGGCACCCTGCCGCGTGCTGCCAGCGCTCCGCGAAGAGGCCGCGCGGGTTCTCGCGATAGAACAGGAATTCTGCCCATTCAGCGTCGTTCAGGGCATAGGGGTCCGAGGGGTAGGCCACATGGGCCTGCCCGCCATAGTGGAACTCGACTTCCTCACGCGGACCGCAGTGCGGGCAGGTGATGAGCAGCATCTCGGTCGTCTCCTTTAAGCAGTACCAATGTCAGGCAGCACCTGTGTCAGTGCGCGACGGCGGCAGCACCGTGCTCATCGATCAGATGCCCGGTTTCGAAGCGGTCCAGCACGAACGGGGCGTTCAGCTCGTGTGGAGCCCCCGTCGCGATCGTATGGGCGAAGGTCATGCCGGCCGCAGGGGTGGCTTTGAAGCCGCCTGTTCCCCAGCCGCAGTTCACGTAGAGCTCCTCGACCGGCGTGGGCGAGATGATGGGCGAGGCATCGAAGGTGGTGTCCACGATGCCTCCCCAGGTGCGCAGCAGGTGTGCTCGGGCGAAGATGGGGAAGAGCTCGACGGCGGCCGCCATCTGGTCCTCAATGATGTGGAACCCACCGCGTTGCCCGTATCCGTTGTACGAGTCGACGCCGGCTCCCATGACGAGTTCGCCCTTATGTGCCTGGGAGACGTAGACATGGACGTGGTTGGACATCACCACAGTGGGATGGACCGGCTCGAAGAGCTCCGAGACCAGCGCCTGCAGGGGGTGCGACTGGATCGGAAGCCGGAAACCGGCCTTCTCCGCCAGGACCGAGGAGTGCCCGGCCGCCGCGAGGCCCACTTTGCCGGCGTGAATCGTCCCGCGCGTGGTCTCGACGCCAGTCACCCGGTTCCCGGACTTCAGGAATCCGGTGACTTCGCAGTTCTGGATGATGTCGACACCCATGCGGTCACAGTGCCGGGCCAGGGCCCAGGCCACGTGATCATGCTTGGCGATGCCAGCCCGCGGCTGGTACGTCGCCCCCATCACCGGGTAGCGGATGTCATCTTCGATATTGATGATCGGGCAGACCTCTTTGACCTCGTCAGGGGTCAGGAAGTAGGCGTCGATGCTGTTGAGGGCGTTGGCGTTGACTCGGCGCTGAGCATCGCGGACATCCTGCAGAGTGTGCGTAACATTCAGCACGCCGCGCTGGGAGAAGAGGAAGTCGTAGTCGAGTTCCTCAGGCAGGCCCTCCCACAGGGAGAGCGCTGCATCGTAGATCCCAGCCGACTCGTCCCAGAGGTAGTTCGAGCGGATGATCGCAGTGTTCCGCGCCATGTTGCCGCCAGCGAGCCACCCCTTCTCGAGCAGCGCGATGTTCGTCATCCCGTGGTTCTTCGCGAGGTAGTAGGCGGTCGCCAGCCCGTGCCCGCCACCGCCGACGACGACGGCGTCGTAATGTGATTTCGGCTCCGGGTTCCTCCACAGGAAGTCCGGGTGCTCGGGGAGAGCTTCGGCCATAATGCCCCCTAGGACGGTGCGTTCAGAGCTTTGGACCCTCATGCTGATCAACTACTGATATATCAATATACTCATAGTATGAGCCGAGCCAATGCTACGCAAGACCCCGCTCCCTTCCGTTCGTCGTCCACCCCCTCCATGGCGGACCAGGCCTATGAGGAGCTGCGTGACCGGCTGATCCTGCTCGACATACCGCCGGGCAGCGCGATCGTGGAGAGTCGCCTCTCCACTGAGCTCGGTGTGGGTCGCACGCCGATCCGCGAAGCACTGAAGCGGTTGGAGGGCGACCATCTGGTCCAGAGCTTTCCGCGCAGAGGAACGTTCGCCACTGCGGTGGACATGACGCAGCTGGTGGGCATCTCCCAGATGCGCCGCCTGCTCGTGCCCCTGGCGGCGCGCAGTGCGGCCGAGGTGCGGGGAGGCGGTGCGGCTGAGCCCCTCGCCGTCGCCCTCACCGGCATCGGGGAGCTGAGCAACGAGGCGCCGCTGCGCGACCTGATGGCCTATGACCTCCATGTGCACAGGCTGATCAACATCGCCTCGCAGAACCCCCATCTGGAGGAGACGCTGATCCGTCTGGACAGCCTGGTGGCGCGGATGTGGTGCGCCCTGCTGGACCGGCTTCCCTATGTGGTCGAGCACATTCGTGAGCACGCGGCCCTGCTGGCCGCAATTCTCGACGGCGACGCCGACCTGGCTCAGCGCCTGGCCACAGAGCACGTCGCCCACTTCGAAGATCAGGTGCGGGCAGTGCTGTAGAACCGCTGCTGGGCCGCGACGCTGTGTCGCTGCCGTGACGCCTCATAGACCTTGAGTGTGACCCTTGACACACGTGCAGTCTGTATTTAGTCTTACGGTAAGACGAAATGCTGATCACAGTGTGAATCTCGATGCCGATCCTTGAAATCGAGGTCGGCATGGTCAGCGGTGGTCCACTCGCCCCCGCCGGTCAGACGCATCTCGTCGCACCTTCGATGAAAGGATCCGCAATGATGCGTAGGACAATCACTCGAGCCGGCACGACCAGCGTGGCCATCGCCTCGCTGGTGGCGCTCTCAGCCTGCGGTGGTTCCGGAGGCTCGGATGGCGGTGGGGGTGCCGACGCCTGGATCCTGACCGGTGGCGGATGGCCCAACATCGACGCTGACTTCGAGCGTTGGAACGAGCAGGCCGAGGGTGATCAGCAGATCAGCGTAGAGGATTTCGAGAACGATGCCTATAAGGAGCGCATCCGCAACGTGGTGGGCTCCGGTGAGGCGCCGACGCTCATCATGTCCTGGACCGGTGGGGCACTCAACGACTACGTCGAACAGGATCGCGTCGTCGATCTTTCTGAGCACACCGGAGACCTCGAGGACCGCGTCTACGAATCGGTATGGCAGAACGGCGTCGTCGACGACAGCGTGTACGCGGTGCCGTTGAATGACGTGCAGCCTGTGGTGATGTACTACAACCAAGCAGTCTTCGACGATGCGGGCATCGACGTGCCCACCACGTGGTCAGAAGTCGAGGACGCTATCGAGGTCTTCGATTCCGAAGGCGTGACGCCCTTCTCCGTGGCCGGCGCTTCAGTGTGGCCTGCGTTGATGTGGCTTCAGTACCTGACTGACCGGCACGGCGGTGAGGGAGTCTTCGACGCCGTCGTGCAGGGGGAGTCGGAGGCGTGGAGCAACGAGTCCATCATCTTCGCGCTGGAGGAGCTCCAGACCCTCGCCACTGATGGTGGGTTCGACGCCGATACGTTCACCGGTGTTGACGCCGGTCAGAACGAGGATGCACGCCTCCTCGCAGATGGAGAAGCGGCCATGCTGCTCCAGGGCTCCTGGGTCTATGCCACTGTCCACAGCGACTTCCCGGAGTTCGCTGAATCCGGCGACTTCGGGTTCACCTCGTTCCCGGAGCTCGAAGACGGCGCGGGAGATCCCTCGAACCTCGTTGGCAATCCGGCCAACTTCTGGTCAGTGTCCGCTGATGCTTCCGAGGAGGAGCAGCAGGTTGCCACGGACTACATCAGCGAGTGGCTCTACAACGACGAGATGGTGGACTCTCTGGTGGACTCCGGCGGATTGCCGCCGCTCAATGACATCGAGGACGAGCTCTCAGCCAGCGATGACGGCGACTTCCTCTCCTTCGCCGATGAGCAGGTGGCCCAGGCCAATCATTTCCAGCTCTCCTGGGACCAGGCCGTGGCACCTGAAGTGGCGCAGCCGCTCATGGAGAACTTGGAGAACATCCTCTTGGGTAATATCACCCCTGAGGAATTCGCTGAGAACATGAACGCCTACCAGGACTGATCGCAGGACACCATCCCCTCATGAGACATCCTGCTCCTCAGGCGACGGCTACGGCTACGGCGCGGCAGCGCAGAGGACCATCTTTCCTCATGGCGCTGCCCGCCGTGCTGTTCTTCGGGCTCTTCGCCCTCGTCCCCCTGCTCGGCGTCCTAGTCCTATCCTTCGCCAGCTGGGACGGGCTGGGGGCGCCCTCATTCGTCGGCCTGGACAATTGGTTCCGGGTGCTGGAACGTCCGCAGACCCACAGCTCGCTGATGCTCACCATGGGTTTCGTAGCGCTCTCCTATCTCGTCCAAGCACCGGTTGCGCTGATGCTTGGCGTCTTCATGGCCGGCCAGCAGCGGTACCGTGCGTTTCTCTCTGTCCTGTTCTTCTTGCCGCTGCTGTTCTCCTCGGTGGCTGTGGGGCTCACGTTCCAGGCGCTGCTCAGTCCGAACTACGGGATCAGCTCGGCGCTCCCCTTCGACTGGCTGCCCGCTCAGTGGCTGGGCAACCCTCAGCTTGCCCTCTACGTCGTGATCTTCGTGGTGGCCTGGTGCTTCGTGCCTTTCCACGCTCTCCTCTATCAAGCCGGAGTGCGGCAGATCCCGGCGACCATCTACGAGGCCGCGACGATCGACGGGGCCGGTCGCGTGCGGCAGTTCTTCTCCATCACGTTGCCTCAGCTGCGCTACACGATCATTACCTCGTCCACGCTCATGCTCGTCGGTTCGCTGACGTATTTCGACCTGATCTTCGTGCTGACTCAGGGTGGTCCGGGATCAGCGACACGTATTCTCCCGCTGGACATGTACATCACCGGGTTCAGGAACTTCGATATGGGCGGAGCCTCTGTCATCGCCGTGATCCTCGTCGCCGTCGGGCTGAGCCTGTCGCTCCTGCTGAACAAGATCTCCGGCTCCTCGAAAATGGAAAGTGATAAGGCGGGCCTGTAATGAGCATTGAAACGGACAACGCGCTTCGGCCCGCACTCGACGAAAAGCTGGCGACTGGGTCGAGCAGCTCGTCCCGGCAACGGCGCCACCGGCCGGGTCGTCGGCCTCGCGAGAGCCCCAATGTCGCTGCTGGAGCGTTGGGCTGGATCTGGCTGGGAATCATCATCCTGCCGATCTACTTCATTGTCATTACAGCGTTCAGGGATCGCGCGGACCTGGCAGCCAGCAATCCGCTCATACCGACGTCGTCGCCGACGCTGGCGAACTTCGTGCGTGTCATCGAGAACGACTTTCTGCACTTCTTCGCGAACTCTGTCATCGTCACGCTGACAACTGTGGCAGTCGTGCTCGCGGTATCTCTGATGGCCTCGTACTACATCGTGCGTTCGATCTCCGCCGGCGGTCAGCGGCTCTTCAGCGTGATACTGCTCGGAATCGCCATTCCGGTCCAGGCCACGATCATCCCTGTGTACTACCTCATCCTGCAGCTAGGTCTGTATGACACTCTGTGGGCGCTGATCCTTCCGCAGATTGCCTTTTCCATTCCGCTCTCAGTGCTGATCATCGTCAATTTCGTGCGAGATATCCCTGCTGAACTGTTCGAATCCATGCGAGTCGACGGAGCCGGGGAGTGGAAGATTCTTTTGAACCTGGTCGTGCCGATGTCGATTCCGGCGCTCATGACCGTCGGGATCTACCAGGCTCTGCAGGTCTGGAATGGCTTTCTGTTCCCGCTCATCCTCACTCAGAGCAGAGACGTCCGTGTGCTTCCGCTCTCCTTGTGGGAGTACCAGGGTCAGTTTGCGGTGGACGTTCCGGCGACGCTGGCCGCCGTCGTGCTTTCGGCCCTGCCGCTGCTGGTGGCGTATGTCCTCGGGCGGCGATATATCGTCGCTGGTCTGACAGCCGGGTTCGGGAAGTGAGCTGATCGGGCTGGGGGTGTCGGGGTGGCCGCCCCCGCGTGGGACGCGTCGCAGTCCTCTTCGTTGTTCGACGTATCGCTACATCATCTGAAGGAGTATTCATGTCCGAGACCTCATCGTCCCTCGTGACGGGCATCTGGAACGATCCGAGTCTGCCGGTAGCGGAGCGCGTGAGTGCCCTGTTGGCGGAGATGACCATCGAGGAGAAGGTCGCCCAGCTGGGTGCTCACTGGGAGCAGCACCGCGGTGACGACGTCCAGGGCGACGTCGCGCCCATGCAGGACGCGATGAGTGCCTCGCAGCTGCCCTGGGACCAGGAGATCGTCGATGGCTTGGGCCACCTCACGCGGGTCTTCGGCACGGAGCCGGTAGATGTGGGGGAGGGGGTATCGAGCCTGAGACGTCAGCAGTCAGAGGTCATGTCTGCGAATCGATTCGGCATCCCGGCGCTGGCCCACGAGGAATGCCTCACTGGGTTCACCGCGTATCGCGCCACCGTGTACCCCACGTCGCTGGCCTGGGGCGCGACATTCGACGTCGACCTCATTCGCGATATGGCCCGTCGGATCGGTGAGGACATGGCTGCCGTCGGTGTTCACCAGGGTCTGGCACCGGTGCTGGATGTGGTGCGTGACCCCCGCTGGGGACGCGTCGAGGAGACGATGGGGGAGGACCCCTACCTCATCGGTCAGCTTGGAGTCGGGTATGTGCAGGGCCTGCAGTCTGCTGGGGTCCTCGCCACGCTGAAGCACTTTGCCGGATACTCGGCGTCGAAGGCGGCGCGCAATCATGCGCCGGTGAGCATGGGTCGGCGTGAGCTCATCGACGTCCTCTTCTATCCGTTCGAATGTGCGGTGCGCGAGGGTGGAGTCGCCTCGGTGATGAACTCCTACGCCGATATCGACGGCGAGGCTCCTGCTGCCTCTCACTGGCTCCTCACCGACGTGCTGCGCGATGAATGGGGATTCTCCGGCTCGGTGGTCTCGGACTACTGGTCCGTGGCGTTCTTGGAGAGCATGCATCGGGTAGCGGCCGATCAGGTGCAGGCGGCCCGGCTCGCCGTGAGCGCTGGCCTCGACGTCGAACTGCCCCAGACAGGGGGCTATCGGACTCTTGCCGCGCAGGTTCGGCAGGGGGAACTGCCGGAAGCGGTCATCGATCGTGCCGCCGCACGCGTCCTGACGCATAAGGTCGAGCTTGGTCTGCTGGAGGCCGGGTGGGAATCCCCAGCAGACCAGAACCGGGACCTCGACTCGCCCGGAAACCGTGAGCTGGCCAGGACTATTGCTCAGCGCTCACTCGTCCTGCTCAGCAACGACGGCACCCTGCCTCTCCCGGCAGAGGCGAAAAGCTCCCGTATCGCCGTCATCGGCCCCTCTGCAGAGGACGCCTCCACGATGATGGGCTGCTATTCCTTCCCGAACCATGTGCTCGCCAAATACCCTGAAGGATCATTCCCAGCTGGAGGACTGGGCATCGAGGTGCCCACCGTTCTCGCCGCCGCGCGTGCAAGGTTCCAGGACGCGGAGGTGAGCTACTCTCGCGGCTGCCCCATCATCGGCTATGAGGACTCAGGGATCGCCGACGCGGTCACGCTCGCAGAGCAGGCAGACACCGTGATCCTCACCGTGGGCGATAAAGCTGGCATGTTCGGTGCCGGAACATCCGGGGAAGGGTGCGATGCTGCTGATCTGGAGCTCCCGGGTGCCCAGCAGGAGCTTGTCGAGGCTGTGCTGGAGACCGGGACGCCAGTGGTCCTCGTGGTGATTTCTGGAAGGCCCTATGCGCTGGGAGGCGTTGCTGAGCGGTGTGCCGCCGTCGTCCAGGGGTTCTTCCCGGGAGAAGAGGGCGCTGCGGCGCTGCTCGACCTCCTGGCCGGTGACATCGAACCGTCGGGGCGCCTTCCGATCGGCGTTCCGCGATCCCCGGGCGGCCAGCCTGCCGGGTATCTGGCCGCACCGCTGGGTCAGAACAGCCAGGGCGTCTCGAACCTGGACCCCACCCCGCTATTCCCCTTCGGCCATGGCCTGTCCTATACGCAGATCGCCTACCGGGGGATGACGCTCTCCTCGGACGAGATCGGCGTGGACGGTACGCTGACGGCCACAGTGACCGTAGCCAACGATGGTGACCGTCCCGCCCGGGAGCTGGTGCAACTGTACGCCGGCGACAGAGTGGCCCAGGTGGCACGTCCGGTCCGTCAGCTCATCGGGTTCGCTCACGTCGATCTGAAGCCAGGGGAGGAGCGGCAGGTGGACTTCACGGTGCATGCGGACCTGTTCTCCTTCATCGGCGTGGACTATCGACGCATCGTGGAGCCCGGCGTCGTAGACCTGTGGTCAGGGCGCAGCGCTGGCGATCTCCCGCTCAGCTCCCCGCTCGATATTCATGGGGAGCTGCGCGAGGTGCGCGGCGAGCGGGTACTCTCCACCATGGTCAATATCCGCTGACGACCCTTGCCTGGAACACTGAGGGA
>DXGD01000451.1 GCA_019114115.1 Candidatus Nesterenkonia stercoripullorum | reverse complement strand
CCGGGCATCGGATACCAGGTCTGCTGAGCCCAGGAGCGGCCGGAGGAGACCGAAGCGATCTCCCAGAAGACCTTCGGATCCAATCCCAGCCGGTCCGCCAATTGGGACCCTTCAGCGGCTGCCATCAAGTTGATGAAGAGCATCATATTGTTGCAGACCTTCGCCGAAATGCCGGTAGTCGCTCCACCTGCGGCAATGGTCTTACCTGCCATGGGGTCGATGTAGTCGAGTGCCTTCTCTACCGCATCGTCCTCGCCGCCGACCATGAATGCCAGAGTCGCCGCGGCAGCACCCGAGATCCCGCCGGACACTGGCGCGTCCACGAACTGGAAACCTCGCCGGGCCGACTCATCGTGACAGAACTGCGAGGTCTCGACGTCGACCGTTGAGCTGTCCACTAGCAGCGTCGACTTCGCCGCGTGGGCCCAGATCCCTGAGTCACCGTCGAAGACTGCCCTGACATGCTCGCCCTTGGGCAGCATGGTGAAGACGACGTCGGCACCTTGTACGGCCTCGGCCACACTGCCGACAGTCGTCACGCCACGTTCGGCAGCTTCACGCAGAGCCTGCGGGTCGAGGTCGAATCCTTGAACCCGATGTCCAGCGGCCAGGATATTCGCCGTCATGGGGCCGCCCATATTGCCGAGCCCGATCCATCCGTATGTCGCCATGCCAGCACCTTCCTCGCGTGTTGTCTGTGTCTCACATCACGTTACGAACGACCGGGCTGATTATCAACGCACATGATCGCGTCACTTCTGCACTTTGTGTGTGCGTCAGCGCACACCATGGGGCATACTGCCGGTATGGACGAACGGACTGCCGACCACCGGCTCATCGGACTGATGACCTTGCTTGCGGTAGCCCGCCTGGGACGATTCACGGCGGCAGCTGAGTCCCTGGGCGTGAACCATTCCACCGTCTCTCGACGGCTCGATGCCCTTGAGCGGGTCCTCGGCGGCAGAGTGCTCGACAGGTCGGCAGGCGGGTGGGAAGTGACTGCCCTGGGACATCAGGCGCTCTCCGCCGCAGAACGCATCGAAGAGGCATTGACCAGCCTGGATGACGGCAGCTCCGGCACAGCAGGGCTCAGCGGCACAGTGCGGCTGGGGTGCCCGGATGCATTCGCCGTCCATATCGCGGCGCCCGCGCTGGGCAGGCTCCAAGCGGCACATCCGGGACTCGCCGTGGAACTGATCAGCGCGACACAACGGGCCAGGCAGCACAGGACGGGCCTTGACCTCGAGATCGTCGTGGGACGGCCAGAGATCCACCGGGCGACGGCCGCTCATGTCAAGGACTACGCGCTGCGCCTGTACGCCACCCAGGAGTACCTCAACCGCCATGGAGAGCCCGCCACGATAGCTGAACTGGAGAACCACCGGCTCAACTACTACGTCGAAAGCGTTCTGACTGTGGACGATCTGGACAGGGCAACTGAGTCGCTTCCCCGGATGCGCCGCGGTGTGGCGTCAACCAATGTCCTGGCCCATGTCACCACCACGCTCGCCAGCACCGGGATCGGCCTGCTGCCGGACTTCCTCGCCAGCGAGGACGATCGCCTGATTCCAGTGCTGGAAGACGCCTTCGCCCACCCAGTGGCCTACTGGGCCGTTGGACGCGAGGAGGCTCTGCGCAATCCGGCAGTGCAGGCCCTCTACGCCGCCCTTCGCCACTGAACCGGCCGGCGCGACGCGGCCCCCGATCAGAAGGCACCCACTGTCAACGCCAGCGGAATCGCCGCGGCGGTCACGAGAACAGGTATGACCAAAGTGATCACCCCGACGTCCTTGTACGATTCACGGTGGGTCATCCCGCACACCAGCAGCAGCGTGATGACGGCACCGTTATGAGGCATGGAATCCAGGCCGCCCGAGGCCATCGCCGTGATGCGGTGCATGAGCTCCGCGCTGATGTCCTGGTCTGCAGCCATGGCCTGGAGATCGTCGCCGAGGGCGTTGAGTGCGATCGTCATTCCGCCTGACGCCGAGCCTGTCACACCGGAGATGACCGACGTCGAAACCGCGGACGCCACCAAGGCGTTATCGGTGAGACCGAAGATGCCATCACGAATGATCGCAAAAGCTGCAAGCGACGCGACGACGGCGCCATATCCGACTTCGGACGCCGTATTGAAGATCGGCAGCAGCGCGTTCTTCGCGCCCTGCGTGAGCGCGCCCGCCATCCACCGAATGTGCCGGAAGTTCATGATGAGGATGCTGGCGATCGCGCACAGCAACGCACACAGGACCGCCCAGATCCCGGTGCGGTCTGCGAGGGCGATCCCGCCGAACCTCTCGTCGTCGAGGTAGCTCCAGTCAAGTGCAGGAAAGACGTACATGGTGAGCCCGAAGTTGACCACGAAGACCAGCAGCACGGGGATAAAGGAGAGCACATGATGGGAGGGCGTCAACGATCGCGCGTCGCTCTTCCCCTCCTCCGAATCGGAGGCCGAGACAGAGTCGCCGGCTCGCCCTCGCCCGGGGGCAGCTGAACCACCCGCCGAGCCCACCCCCTGCGCGGCCTCCATCACGGTGACGTCCGCGAAGCGCTCCCCCGCCACGCGCAGCTTGCGCTTGCGGAACTCCAGCCAGAACATGCCCAGGCCGAACATCGCCACGCCCGCGAGGATGCCGAGCCCCGGTGCTGAGAATGTCCCGGTCTGGAACGCCTGGCCGGGGATGATGTTCTGCACCTGCGGCGAGCCCGGCAGGGCCGTCATCGTGAACGTCAGGATACCCAGTGCGATAGCCGCCGGGATCAGCCGCCGCGGGATATCGGCAGCGCGGAAGAGCTCGCGCGCCAGGGGGAACATCACGAATACTGCGACGAATACGCTGATGCCGCCATAGGTCAGCAGAGCAGAGGTCAGCACTGTCGCCAGCATCGCCCGCTTCGGCCCTAGCCACTTCGTGATGACCTGCGCCAGATCCGTGGCGTAACCGGAAATCGTCATCAATTGGCCGAAGATCGCGCCTGTCAGGAACAGCGGAAAGTAGCTCCCGATGAAGTCTGCCAGAGCTGGCATGAAGATTTCTGTGTAGCTGGCCAACAGGGGAG
>DXGD01000450.1 GCA_019114115.1 Candidatus Nesterenkonia stercoripullorum | reverse complement strand
CGGACAGTTGCGTGATGTGTGGGATGTGCACTCATGCCCACTATTGTCCCATCGATTGAGGCTCCGGCGTGGCAGCGCCATATCACGTGGCAGCGCCGTATCACGTGGCAGGGCCGTATCACGTCGAAGCTCAGCGAACGCCTCACGCATGGAGGTGGGTGTGGAGGCGGATCGGGTCATCGACGCCCGCAGCGATTCTCACATTAAGCTGTTTATAAGCTGTACGCTCCCTGCATGTGCGGCGCGGCATAGCACCGAACGCCGCTCAGCGCGTAGGCTAAGGGGAGTAATCGAGCCTGACTCGGAGGAGACGCATGTTCGGGAAGAAGAAGAAACGCAACCACAGCTGGGAGCATAAGGTTCTCGCCGGCGTCGAAAGTGCTGTCGACTGGAGCGCTCCCAAGTTGGGTGCCGCAGCTGACTGGGCAGAAGGTGCATACCGTAAGGGTGCCCCCAAAGTGCAGGACGCATCTGGTCGCGCATTCGAGGCAGTGCAGTCCGGTGCATCAGTGGCCGGGAGCAAGGCGAAGGAGCTTTCCTCGAAAGCCGGTGACGGTCTGGTCGGCCAGTTCGACAAGCTGCCGCCTGAAGCCAAGTCTGAGGTCAAGAAGGCCTTGAAGAAGTACGACGAGACGAAGGCTCAGATCACGAACGAATACGTTCCAGCAGCTTCAGCCAAGCTCGGCGGCTACGCAGATAAGACTGCGGCTCTGATCCACAAGGCTGAAGTGGATCCGCGCATCGAGAAGGCGCTGATCAAGGCCACCGGCGATAAGAAGATCGTCAAGAAGCTGCGTAAGAATTCGGAGCGTTACGCCAAGGACGCCGCGAAGACGCTGAAGAAGCAGCAGAAGTCCAAGAGCCGCAAGAAGGGTCTGCTCGTCTTCGGCCTCGTAGCCGCTGGCGTGACCGCCGGCGTCGCCGCATGGCGGGCATCGCGTCCGGTGGAGGATCCGTGGAAGAAGCCTGCTCCAGTGCAGTCTTCACCCGCTCAGACCTCCACTGCGTCATCTCGCCCGGCTGCAGCGCAGTCCTCCTCGGCACCCAAGCCGGCCGGCGGACCCGCTGCTCAGGCTGAGACCAACAGCGCTGCCACGCCGCAGGCTCCGAAGCCCTCCGCACCGACGCCGGAGAAGAGCGGAACCACCTCGGGCTCGGCAGCTCAGAGCACGTCCACGACTGAGCCGAAGGACACGACCAAAGAGGTCCCGAAGCCCAAGCCGGCAACCTGAGGTGAGGTCCACGCGGCCCGACTGAGGGTCGCCTGAGGTCACGATGGAACCCTCCCGTGGTATCGGGAGCCCGCTTCACGGCGGGCCGATACCACGGGAGGGTTTTCTCGTGCACCGGCAGTGCCGGCGGTGCTGGTGCTGCGGGGAGGAGCGAGCCTCTCAGGCAGCGTGGCCCGAGGGATGGATGGGGTTGAGCTGTGCCGCGCGCTCTGCGGCACCCCGCAGTCCCATCGACTCAAGCCAGTTCCCGAGCATCCGGTACCCTCCTTCTGTGAGCACCGACTCCGGGTGATACTGCATACTCCACAGGGGGGCGCTGCGGTGGGCAAGCCCCATGATGACGCCGTCCTCGCTGCGCGAGGTCACTTCCAGGACTGCGGGCACGCTGCCCGGGTCGACGACGAGCGAGTGGTACCGCGTGGCCGTGAAGTTCTCTGGAATCCCGTGGTAGGACTCGTGACCGGTATGGACTACGACCGAGGTCTTCCCATGCATGAGCTCGTCGGCGTGGGTCACCTGCGCACCGAACGCCTCGCCCAGGCCCTGGTGGCCCAGGCAGACGCCCAGCATGGGTCGCTGTGCCGTCTCGCACCAGCGGATCAGCTCGACGGAAACGCCTGCGCCCGCCGGTGTGCCGGGCCCGGGGGAGATGAGGACGCCGTCGTACTGTGCGGCGAGATCGAGTGTCGCCTGGAGGCTCAGCGCGTCATTGCGGAGAACCTTCGTCTCGGCCCCCAACTCACGCAGATAGCCCACCAGGGTGTAGACGAAGCTGTCGTAGTTGTCGATGACCAGGATGCGGACTGGCCCGGGCTCGTTCATGGTCTATCTCCCTGTGCTCTCGATCGTCGAATCATTCAGCGGGCTGTACTGGCTGGCCCACGGGAAAGCGAACTCCATCAGAAGATAGACGATCCCGGCCAGCAGGACCAAGCTCAGCAGGATCTTCGCCGCCAGCGGGCCAGGCAGGTGCCGGAATATCCAGGCGTACATCAGCGCGGACCCCTTTCCGAGGAAGTGGACAGTCCGGAGGAGAGCGGCTGCCCAGCGGCGGGGGCATCCTGCGCCGCGAGATGCTCGGCGACGGCGTCCGGGGGCTGTTCGCTCAGCGGAGTGAAGTCGGTCAGCTCCGCGTGGGTGATGAGCCGCTCCCTGTTCGAGAAGAGCGGGTGGCAGGTCGTCAGCGTCATGATGGAGGCGTCCTCCGGGTCCTCTCCCGGCGCCCCGGGAACGGGTGCCAGCACCTCCGACTCATGCGGCTGCACCACGAGGGATTCCGTGACCTCGTAGGTGTAGTAACCATCTGCCGAGTATACGTAGAGGGGATCGCCGGTCTGGAACGAGTCCTGATCGCGCAGGATATCGCCGTAGGTCAGGCGATGGCCGGCGACGGCGAAATTGCCCGGTTCGCCCGGCAGCTGCGTCTGAGGGTAGTGCCCGACGCCGCCGGCGTTGAGCGTAGCCTGGTCCACACCCTCTCGCACTGGCGCCGCCCAGCTCTCGCCGAGCCGGGGGGCGTAGATCATCGCCATGGTCCCGCCCTCCTCCAGCCCTTCTTCAAGTCGCTCAGGGCAGGGGACTGCGGTGCCGTCCGGGAGGGACCCGCACTGCTCACGCCCGTCCAGGCCGTCGTCGCCCCCTGCAGCCACGGGGTCGTCCTGCCCGGCGTCGACGGAGGAGTAGAAGCCTTCCTCGGCTTCCTGCATGTCACGGTTGGCGTCGAGACCGGTCCACCAGACTTCCCAGACGACGAAGAGGATCCCGAGGATTCCCACGGTGATGAGCAGTTCCCCGAAGCCACCGATCGTGCGTGAGAACGCAGTCGGTCGACGTCGTGGCCTGGCCCTCTGCGCGGCAGAGGAAGCTTTCGGAGATCTCATCCTGGCTTTCACGGTCATTGCATAGTGGACTGTGCCCGCTCTACCTCGGCCCGATGAGGGGTGTTGCGGTCACACTGTGCATACGGGGCGGGGACGGTAGACTGGACTGCAGGCGGGTGCCTGAGTGGGCGCCTCGTCTGCGCCTGTGTCAGTCCACATGTCAGTGCATATGCCAGTGCATATGTCACTGCACGTGTCACTGCATGTGTCACCGACTCAGGTGCCCCAGACACAGTGCATCCCACAATACCCAATGGTGATGAGAGAGGGAGACCGAGTACAGTGCCCGAATCGAAGAACCGGAAACGCCGGGGCTCACAGCGCGCTGCGGGCGTCCGGAGCGGCGAGGATGGACAGCGGATCTCGAAGAAGTCGCCGTTGAACGACGCTGATGTCACGAGCTTCGATGATTTCGAGGATGAGACGCTGCCGCTGTGGTATCGCTCGACCATGATCGGGCTGATGATTCTCGGCCTGCTATGGCTCATCACCTGGTACATCACACAGGGTGCCATGCCCGTTCAAGCCGCTGGCGGCTGGAACGTCATGATCGGCTTCGGCATCGCGATGGTGGGCTTCTTCATGACGATGCGCTGGAAATGAGCTGACTCAGCGCAGCCGCTCGTATCAGCGCGGACGCCCGACGGCGACCCGCCGCGCCTGCTCTTCCAGCTGCGTGATGCTCAGCTCACCGGCATCTGCCGTCACCTCGGTCGTGATGTCCGTGCCATAGCGACGGCGGACGGCCGCGGAGATCAGGAAATCGGCGATCGCCGGATTCTTCGGCAGCAGCGCGCCGTGCAAATAGCTGCCGACGACGTTGCGATACCGAGCGCCCTCAGTATCGTCCTGCGCGTTGTTTCCCTCGCCGGTGGTCACTGTCGCCAACGGCCGCACCCCGGGGCCCAGGTAGGTCTGACCCGAGTGGTTCTCGTACCCGACGATCTCCCCGAACTCTTCAGAACGGGCGACCACATTGCCGATCAGGCGAGTGTCGGTGC
>DXGD01000449.1 GCA_019114115.1 Candidatus Nesterenkonia stercoripullorum | reverse complement strand
ATAGGGGCGTACATCGTATCGACATCCCACCGGGTGAAGCCAAGCTTGCGGTACAGCTCGACGGCTGCGGTGTTGTCGGCGTCGACGTAGAGCATGATCGCCCCCAGGCCCTTCGAGCGAAGGTGTTCGATACCAGCCAGCGTCAGGGACAGCCCCAGTCCGCGCCCCTGTGCCGTGGGTACGACGCCGACGACGTAGACCTCGCCGATCGCCTCGGCGCGCCCGCCGGCATCCTCCTGCTCCTCGGCGGCGTGCACTTTGGTCCAGTGGAAGCCGATGATCTCGCCGTCCTCTTCAGCCAGCAGGAAGCCGGGGGCTGAGAACCAGTCCTCCTGCGTCCGCGCGTCGAGGTCCTCCTGGGTGAGCCGTCCCTGCTCGGGGTGGTCGGAGAAGGCCAGTGCATTCGCGTGGAGCCAGGCGGCGTCGTCCTGTCCTGGAACGAACGGGCGGATCGTCACCGTCTCGGGCAGCCGGGGCTCGGGCACATCCTCCAGCGAGGTCAGCCGCATCCGCCAGAGCTCGCGCACAGGGCCCCAGCCGTACCGGTTCGCCAGCCGGGCGGCGGCGTCGTGGCCTCCGTGCGCCCAGGCGCGCTGGATCCGGTCCGGCTGCGGCGCCAGTACATCGTCGGCCAGGGCGGCGGCGAGCCGACTGCCGATGCCGTGCTGCCGGCAGTTCGGCCGGACCACCATCTCGACCACATCAGGACTGCCGGTATCGCCTTCGACGACGATGCCGGCGCCGGTGAGCAACGTATCCTCCGCGGTGTCGCTGGGCTTGTCGCCCCAGGCATAGGCGATGTGGAGTCCGTGACTGTGCGTCCCAGACGTGTCGGTGCTGGATCCGGAGTCAGCCTCTGCGCCTGGCCCCGGATCGGCAGCTTCGGCCGCCTTGTGGAGCTCCACCACGGTCTGTTCCGAGAATGGCGGATTGGCGTCGGCCTCCTCGGCGGCCTGGGCCAAGTCGATCAGCGCACGAACGCGTTCCTCAGTCGGCGCGCCGCGAAGAATCTCGATGGATATTTCGATATCTGAGAGCTGGGTGTCCCTATTGGCGTCGGCACTCATATAACCACTGTATCGTCACTTCGCCGATGGTGAGTTCGGGTGACTGTCTGCAGGCTCAGAATCGGCAGCACGAGACACTTCCGGAAGAGGTGCTCTACAAAGAGGTGCTCTATATGGATATATGGAGGTGAGTGCTCAGGAGCTCTCAGCGACGATGTCTGCTTCGGCGCTCGCCGAGTCACCCTCCAGCGGGGCGGTGCCGGCGACGACCAGCCGATACCCCACGTTGCGGACTGTCCCGATGAGTGACTCATGGTCGGCGCCGAGTTTGGCCCGCAGTCGACGGATATGCACATCGACAGTGCGGGTCCCGCCGAAATAGTCGTAACCCCACACCTCGTGGAGGAGCCGGTCCCTGGTGAAGACTTGACCGGGGTAGAGCGCCAGGTGCTTGAGCAGCTCAAACTCTTTGAAGGTCAGGTTCAGCAGCCTGCCGTTGATCGTGGCGGTGTAAGTGGCCTCGTCGATCGTGATGCCCCCGGCCCGGATCTCGCTGGATGTCGCGGCGGGCTCTTCCTCCACGGCGACCAAGCGTAGCCGGGCATCGACTTCACCCGGGCTGGCATCGACGAGGACGAAGTCATCTGCCTGCCAGCTCTCGTTCAGCGCTGCCAGCCCTGCCTGGTTCACGATCAGCACCAGCGGCGCGTTCATCGCAGAGCGGATGATCTGGCACAGGGCCCGGGCGTGGGGGAGGGACTCCCGCGCATCCAGCAGCGTAATAGCCGCCTCGGGAGCTTTCGTCAGAGAAGCGGCTTCAGCCGGAAGGCGGCGGACTCGATGGGTCAGCAGCTCGAGGGCGGGTAACGCTGAATCGGGTGCATCGGAGAGTAGCAGTACCTGCACCATGCAGCATGCCCTCCTGGTTTCACGTGTCGAGTCCGTGATCGATTATAAGCGAGACAGGAGGGATTCTGCCTAGGATGGCTTGTTGTGAAGTATTTTCCGGTTGCCGCGACCGCCATTGTCACCGCAGCCGCCCTCGCCGCGGCGTCCTGGGCGGGAACCCTTTCCTTGACTGCCGTGGTGGTGGTCCTGTGCGGCGTCGTCGCCTTGGGATGGCCGCAGCTGATGGGTGTGGAAGCCAGGAAATCGCTCTCCGCGGTGATCCTTCTCTCCGGCGTGGTGGCTGCCCTGGGCTCCGCCGTGGTGGAGCGAGCAGAGAGTCTTTTCTTCTGGTCTTCCGTGGCGCTGGCCTTCGGTGTGATGAGCGTCTTCGTCATCCAGGTGGTGCGCGGCACCGGCCAGCCGCAGCGGCTTGAATCGACGATCGGCGCCTGCGGGGGAGTCGTCATCACCACGACCGCGGCTGGCTGGGTCTCCGGGCTCCGGTATCCGGCGGAGCTGGTCTCCGTGCATCAGGCGGATAGTCGCGGACTGCTGGCCGTGCGCGGCCTCTTCCACTACGAGGATTCGGCGATCCTCGCGGTCACCGGCACCGACGGCGAACTCAGCGTCGTCGGGCTGGCGGCGATGACACTGGTCGCCAGCGCCCTGGCAGCATGCCTGCCCATCCGCGACGCCATCGCGCTGCCGCTGGTCGTGCTCGTCGGTGCGGGTGCCGGCATGACCCTCGGAGTGCTCTGGGGCGAGCTCACGCTGCTGTTCGTGGGGATCCTCGGCGTGGCGGCCGGAATGCTGATGGCCAGCTTCCGGCGGTTCCTGATTCTGCGGGGGCCGCCCCAAGGGACACTGGCGGCGTGTGCGGTCGGAGGAGCTCCCATCGCCGCGATGGGGGCGGTGGTCTACTTCACGGAACGCCTGCTCTTCGTCTGAAGTTGTAGACTGAGGACTATGGACTTCGCGCTTCAGAACGTTTCGCTGCTGACCCTGGAGATTTTCTTCATCGGGCTCCTGGTGCTGGTCAGCCTCATCATCGCAGGTGTGGCCTGGGTCATCATCTCGCGCCTCTACAAGGGACAGCGCTGAGCCCTTGGCACCTATGGAGCTGCCGACAGGCCTGACACCCGAGCTCGCGCCGCTGTACTGGCTCCTGGGGGACTGGGAGGGCCAGGGCCGCCTCGGCTCGGGTGAGGAAGGCGACCAGCTTTTCGGCCAGCGCGTCTCATTCCGGGACTCAGGCCTGGAATTCGTGGAGTACCGTGCGGAGAGCTGGCTCGCCGATGACGACGGCGCCTGGCTGCGCCCCCTGTCAGTGGAGACCGGCTTCTGGGCGCTCGATCGCCCGCGGACTGACTCCGACGTCGGGCCGGGAC
>DXGD01000448.1 GCA_019114115.1 Candidatus Nesterenkonia stercoripullorum | reverse complement strand
CATGTTCCTGGAGCAGTATTGGGGTGGTCCGCGGACCTACCAGGAGCGCCGGGGGCACCCACGTCTGCGCATGCGGCATATGCCCTTCCGCATCGACGCCGCCGCGCGGGACACGTGGTTGAGGCATATGCGGGCCGCCGTGGACTCAGCGGAGCTGTCCCCTCTGCATGATGAGATCCTGTGGGACTACCTGGAACGGGCGGCCCATTCCATGGTCAACAGCTGAGTCGAGCACCGAGGTGCGCTATGCCTGCGCGCTCAGCCGAGTGTGCGACGGCAGAGAATATGACCTCCTGCAGAGGTGAGCCGGACCCAGCGACCTTGCGCGTGGATCTCCGTCTGCCCCTGAGATCCTGCAGGCCGCAGGAAACCCAGCGCCTGTGCGCCGAAGGCTGCACCGGAGGGCACCTCCAGCGACTCGCTGGTGCCGCCCTCCTGTCGCCCCCTTGAGTCAGAAGCCTCAGCCTCGGAAGAGCGGGGGTGAGCCTGCAGGCTCGACGCCGTCAGCGGCGCGCTCCACACGGACTCGCGCACCTGCTCCACCACGGCAGCCCCGGCACGATCCGGCACGGCAGTGGTCACGGCTTCGACGCCGTTGTCTGCGATGGTGCGCAGCTCGTCGTCTTCTATGGTGCCGATATGCTGCCATCCCGCCCGCGGAGGCGTGACGGCGGCCCATGGCGCGTTCAGCCGGGCCACCGGCAGGCTCAAGGCGGTGTCTGCAGGGCCCAGCCGCGCGATCCTTTCAGAGAACGCTGAGAACTCCGCCGTGACATCGGCATAGGACTCCTCGCTCAGTGCCATGGTGCGCAGTCCCAGAACTGCAGGGAGCCGGCCGACCAATGAGCTGGGCGTCATGACCGGCACCCAGGCAGCCAGGACATAGCCGTGACCCTGAACCCGGATGCCCTGCTCCTGAATGCGCCGCGCGCGTCCGATGTAGCGCGACAGATCTTGGACGGAGGCGGGCTCAGCGAATTGCAGCACTTCAGTCATAGGATTGATTCTGTCATCTCGTCAGGGCCGATGAGGTGCCCGTACTCTCGTGAGAGTAGCCATGACGTCAGGACCGGACTCTGGAGGGACCCTATGACGGGACAGGAAAACCCGACCGCTGCAGGTGGAGACGCCATCAGCGAATTAGCGGCGATTCTCGATGTGCAGCCTGCGCCGTCTTCCGCCGACTCGCAGGCTGAGGAGTTCGCCCCTCACCGGCACCCCTCCGGCGACGCCGACCGCGCCGGCCCGGGGCCCGGGCGCGAAGAACGATTCCTGGGGCCCACGCATCAGCAGGCGTTCTGGCGCGTCTTCGGAGGCCAAGTGCTTGCTCAATCCGCAGTCGCTGCGATGCACACTGTGCCTCGGGAGCGGGCCATCCACTCCGTGCATGGGTATTTCCTCCGGCCCGGAGACGCCAAGAAGCCGCTGGAGATCGGCGTCGATAGGCTGCGCGATGGCAGATCCTTCTCTGCCCGGCGCGCTCAGGCGTATCAGGACGGGGTGCCGATCCTCTCCATGATCGCCTCGTTCCAGACGGCGTCGCCGGGGCCCTCCCACCAGATGGAAGTACCCCCGGGTATCCCGCAGCCTGAAGATCTCGCCGCTCCGCACGAGCTCATCGGGCACGTGAAGCATCCGATCATGCAGGAGTGGGCCTGGGGACGGCCCTTCGAGATCCGGCATATCGACCGCCCGCTGTATGTGAGCCCCGATCCGCACCCGCTGGCGCATAACGCCGTGTGGATGCGCGCCCGTACGAAGCTGGGCGACGACCCGCAGATTCACCGCGCCGCCATTCTGTACGCCTCGGACTACACCATCATGGAGTCCACGCTGCGCCGGCACGGCTTGTACTGGTCCAAGCCGGAGATGAGAGTCGCCTCGCTCGACCATGCCCTGTGGTGGCATCGGGACGCGCGGGCGGACGAGTGGCTGCTCTACGTTCAGGCCAGCCCAGCCGCCCAGGGCTCTCGTGGACTGGGCCAGGGCCATATCTTCACCCGTGAGGGTGAGCTGGTGGCCAGCGTCGCCCAGGAGGGTATGGTCCGCCGTCCGGAAGGGATCAAGCCGCTGATCAAAGAGCAGATTCGGCGCACGGCCGTGGGGTCCTCGCGCACAAGTCGACAAGCCCACCGCACATACGACGACACCTGGCGATCACGCTACTTCGGGTGACCCCCGAACCTCGTTCGCAGAGGTCACGCGCTGGTACAGGTCCCTCGCCAAGGAGGCTGAGATGTCCCACGAGAAGCCCCCGGAGCGGCGCGCCGCAGCGGCGCTCACGGCATTCCAGACCGTGGTGCGGGCAGGGCCCTGTTTGAGCTCGGCCACCTCTCGGACCTTTGCGGCCCACGCCCTCGAGTCCAGCGAGTCGATGAGCCAGCCCGTCTCTCCATCGATCACCAAATCGGCAAGCCCTCCGACGCGGTGCGCCAGCACGGGCGCGCCGCAGGCCATCGCTTCCAACGCCACCAGGCCGAAGGATTCGCTGTAGGAGGGCACCAGTACCGCGTCACTGACACGGAAGAGTGCCGCCAACTCATCGTGCGGAAGCGCGGGGAGCCTCGTGACGTGATCGTCCATGCCCAGGCGGGAAATGAGGGCTGCGGCGTCGAAGTCGGCGCCGCTACGCTGCCCGGCAATGGTCAGGTGCACCCCGAGCTGGGGTGAATCTCGCAGCAGCCGCGCCACAGCCTCGATGGCGACCTGCGGCCCCTTATGCCGCTGGAGCCGACCGGCGAACGTCAGCCGCAGCGCCTCCCCCCGCAACCCGGCCTGTGCCGCCAGGGGCGCAGCGGGATCGCCCCCAGGGCGAGCAGCGGGAGTGTCAGCAGAGCGCGCCCCGTCGGTCTCCGCAGGGCGCGCAGCAGGCGAGGGTGAGAAGATCTCCAGATCCACTCCGGGCGGGATCACCGCGAGGTTCGTCTTCTTTGCACCGAAGAGCCGCTCAAGATCCGCAGCTTCCCGTTGGGTGTTGGCCGTCAGCGCCGCGGCCCGGGCCGCGATCCTGGCCTCGGCGCTCGCGCGGCGGGGGTCCTCAACGCTTCCCGGATCCCGCTCCGTCTTGACCGCGCCGATCGTATGCATGGTGTGGACGAGCGGCACCCCCAGCTCAGCAGCCATGTCCAGACCAGCGAGCCCGGAGATCCAATAGTGCGAGTGGATGAGATCGATGGAGTTGCCAGGCTGTCCACCGACCCGCGCGAGAGCGCGCCGGGCCAGATCGGCGACGTCGCCCACCAAATCGTTCTTGTCCTCGTCGCGGCGATCCCCCAGCGCCAGTGTGTGCACGATGCGGCCGTCCGCGAGCACAGCCGTCTCGTCCCGACAGTGCTGCCGGGACGCATCGGCCGTCGTCGTGACGATCTCGACTGCCGTGCCGGAGCGCTGCAGAGCGCGCGAGAGCGCGTCGACATACACGTTGAGTCCGCCTGCGTCGCCGCTTCCGGCTTGTGCTAGTGGCGAGGTATGCAGGGAGAGCATCGCCACCCGCAGTGGGGCGGATCGGCCGGAGGGCGTCTGCGGTGTCGTCATCGGCTCAGGTACTCTCCGCACTGGGGCTGGTCAGCAAGCTCGTCAGGCAGCTCCCTGTGGAGCACCCACAGTCCTTCGTCATCGGCGCTGCGGACCTCGAAACCCAGCTCCGCGGCACGATCCAATGCCTCAGGCGGGGTCAATGGGTCCGAGCCGCCCAGTTCCTCCACCCGGTCGTCTATGATCGTCCAGCTCACGCGATCGACATCGGTGGTGCCTAGCAGGCCGACACGCGTGCGCTGCACGAGGTGCGGCACAGCAGTATCGGCGGCCTCCACGCACACTCCGTCAGGAATCATCTCCACTGCTCGCTCATGGGCCAGGGCACGCTCGCTCATCGTCCAATTCTGCCCTGTGAGAGTGCGCTGGAAGGGAAAGACTTGCGGGAACAGCAGCGAACCCGCTACAGCGGTCACCAGGACCGACGACGGCAACGCCACGGCAAGCGTGTGCCTGGTGCTTGGCGTCAGCCACGTACGAGCGGCCACGTCCGCGTCAGCATCCACTCGTGAGCGGGAGCCTGAGCCCCACCGCGGAGACCGCCGAGGCATCCTCTGGGTGGCGGAGCTACCAGCCCGGCGCGTCAGCCTATGCAGCACTTCGAGCGCCGCGAGTATGAAGATCGGCGCCAAGATGGCATCGTACTGGTAGACGGTGCTCCAGACATTCTCACGGTCATTGAACAGCCGGGAGAGCAGCACAGGAGCGCCCAGTACCGCGTAGCGGGAGATCAGCGGCAGCAGCCATAGTGGCAGGAAATGCAGGGCCCACAGGCCCACTTTGATCGGGTCGTCAAAGAGGACGATCAGGGCGTTCCACGGTTGTGTCACCAGGAACACCATCGCGGCGCCGGCGCTGGAGCCCAATGCGGTGAACTCCCAGTAGCCGAATTCCCCAGCCGGGGAGAAATGCGGAATGACCACCTCGACTGCGAACCAGTATCCCGCGACTCCCAGCCCCGCAGCAGCGGCCGCCGGCCACCA
>DXGD01000447.1 GCA_019114115.1 Candidatus Nesterenkonia stercoripullorum | reverse complement strand
CAGCCGCATCCTGGACGCTGGGACGACCCGCGGAGAGTTCCTGGTACAGCAACAGCAGGCCTACTACCAGCGGCTGTCCGGGACGCCTCCTCAGGGAGTGGGCTCTTCGCGGCATGCCACGGGCACCGCGGAGGGAGCGCCCGGGTCATCTCCCCTGGCCATCTGGCGTGCCGCACTGCACGAGCGCGAATCGACGTACATGGCCGAGTCGCGCGACGACGAGCGCCGCGAGGAGGACATCGCCGGTGGCGGCTACCAGGAGGTGGCGCTGCGGCTGATGACCGCACTGGCGATGAACCGCCCCGAGCGCATGATCCTGGACGTCGGGAACACCGTCTCCGCTCGGTCGACCCCCGCGGAGGCAACCGCCGGCACGACTTCCGTGCCAGAAACGCGCGTGATCCCTGGGCTGCCTGCCGAGACGGTGATCGAAGTGCCCTGCATCGTCGACGGCGACGGCGTCCATCCGGAGCGTGTTGCCCCTGTGGAGCTGGACCGCCTGGGGCTGATGGCCCGAGTCCGCGGCGCCGAACGGCTGATCCTGGAGGCCGCCACCAGCGGTGACCAGGACTCCGCCTGGCGCGGGTTCGCGACCCACCCCCTGGTCAGTTCACCAGACTTAGGACGACGACTGCTCGACGGATACCTCCACCGGGATCCGCACATAGCCCGCGTCCTGGGCCGCACAGCGCTACAGTGAGCTCAGGATGAGGAGGCATCATGACGGTTCGCGGGCTTTCAGCACTGTTCGCCACCACGACTCTTGCGGCCTGCCTGGTCGGCTGCTCGGGTGTTGACCAGCCTGACCCTGACCCCACATCGTCACCGCCATCGTCATCCTCACCGCCATCGCCATCGCCATCGCCCGCAGAATCCGATCAGACGACGCCGCCGGACGAGTGGACTGATGCGGCCGACTGGGCGCGCGAGATGTTCGGCGGCTTCGAGCCCCTCAGCGAATCGGGAGAGGGCGACGCCGTCATCGACCTGCCGCAGGACATCGCCTCGTCATCAGGCGGCATCATCCGGGTCAGCTATTCAGGCACAGAGCCCCTGAGCCTCGAGAGCCTCGACGCCGACGGCGAGCTCACCATGTACCTGCTCGACACCTCCACCGAATACAACACCGCAGATCCCTCCACCTTCGACGGCGAAACCAACTGGTGGGGCGCCAATGATCCGCCGCAGCAGCTCGGCGTGGTCGCCGATGGGTCATGGGACATCGACGTCATCCCCGTTCACCACCTGCCAGAGCTCCCTGACGAGGGTGAAGGCGTGCGCTCGTACCTCTACAACGGCCCGGGCGGCACGGTCGAGGGCACGAAGTCCGACGCCGACGTCGGGCTCGGGCTCACGGAGATCACACCCTGCCTCGTTGCCTGCGACTGGGGCGGCTCCCTCGAAAACATCGTGGAAGGACGGCTCGACTCTGATTTTTCGGGCGAGCTCTCCCCCGGGCCCTCGTGGGTCATCGTCACCCACCGCGGAGAATGGACCATGACCCTGCCGGAGTAGATCGTGATCTGGGCTGGGGCTGAAGGCTCCTGCCAGGCCACGCTCGTCTGACTCAACCACTCCCCCCATTCAACACAGGCGCTGAGGTTCCGCGCCTACGGCGAACTTAGAAGACGCGAAGCTTATAGAGCTCCGCAATGGACACCAACTCGGGCGCGTCAGGGTCAATCGGGCTGGTCTTGGTCTCCCGGAACTCCACCCCACCGAACACCGCCCAGCACTCAAACCGAGTATCCACGCGAGAAAGATACCGTAGACCCCCATAGACAGGTCTGCCGGCGGCATCTCGTTGGTCAAAGGCCCATGAGGCAATCGCGCGGGTCAGCAGTCGATTGCGTCCGCGGACACTGGCCACGTCGATAACACCCTCCCCCAGGTCCACGAGCTCTGCCGCCATCGCAGTGGAGAGCACCTCATGAGTGTGCGCGCTCTCCACATCGAGGAAGGGCAACGGGTCACTGAGGACCGCTTCGGCGATGGTGCGCTTATCTCGCCAATCACGCGGCACTCCCCCGACCATCATGAAGCCTGGATCTTGTTCTGCCACATGCTTCCTGATGGCCGGAGATGGTCGGAACCGAGCTAGAGTCTCCGCGTAGGCTCCCTCCAGGGAGCTCGAGAAATACAGCACGCCATGGCCGGGAACATCGAAACGATTGCCGGCGTGCTTGCGCGGACTGTCTTCAGCGGAGATCTCAGACCAGCAAAAGGGATCCTCCGCTCGAGCGACTCGAAAGAGCCGCGTCTCACGGAGATCCTCGACAGTCGGGGACTCCAAGTGGTCAGGCAGCATTGAGATACGCGCGCGCTGCGGCCATCACATCCCGGGACAAGCCGTCACGCATCACTTCAGCCGGTGAGGCGTCATCGAGCTGAGGGTTCATTCCCATGAACCAAGCCCTGATCGTGGCAGGTTCTTCCTTCTGACGCAGGAACGTCAACACGGTATCGACATCCCTGACCCTCTTCTCCGAGTCATACCGGATGCCGTAACCCCCAGCCCAACGCTGCAGAGAACGGTTGTCGACGTCCATGATGAAGGACAGCAACGACGGCCCGAAGACCGCCGTGAGCTCTCGGACGATCTCCGAAACGTTCCTGACTGGGAACTCTGCGGCTGAGTGCGTGCGAACCGTCTCACCCATTGAAGCCACCTCCTGTGGTCTGTACGATCTATTGTCGCACTAATGTCGCCACATTGTCGCTAGTATCTCCCAGAGCACGTCCCATCCTTGTCGAAGCTGGTCGCACGGGACTCGAGACTGCCCTGGTTCACCACACTGCCCCTTGGTCCAACGGATACAGCTTCGGCAGCGACCGGCACCACCGCTCCTGCGAAATGGCGCGGGAAGCCGTGCAAGACCACGTCCAGTGGAACAGTCTGGAACGCATCGACCACACGGACTGGAAGTCGACCTCCGCGCCGGAGCAGCTCGG
>DXGD01000446.1 GCA_019114115.1 Candidatus Nesterenkonia stercoripullorum | reverse complement strand
GGATCGTGGAGCCTGTCACTTACTACCCCGTCCTGGGACCCGCGGCCATGTACCAGGCGTTCATGATCGGCAATATCTCGAATAAGCTCCTGCCCGCTGCCATCGTCGCGCAGTCGAGCATTGAGGCGAAGCCGGGTACGCAGCGTGGCAATATCGCGGCAGTCATGGCGATCTGCGGTGCCGCCACAGTGCACCTGCTGAGCTTGCTCATCTTCGTCGGCCTGTTCGGCACCTGGCTGATCAGCATTATCCCGACGGACCTTATCGAGGTGGCCCGGCTTTACATTCTTCCCTCGCTGATGGGCGCCGTGCTCGTACAGTGCATCATCTCCATGCGGCAGCTGCGCCCCACTATCGTCGCGCTGACTCTGGCGGTCCTCGTGCAGTTCGTCGTGATCCCTCTTGCGCCCGGCGTCGCCCCCTACGCCACTGCCATGGTCGTGATCGCCTCGATCGTCGTCTCCTGGATCGTGCGCGATCGGAAGTCGACCTCGGGTGCCACACTGAACTAGGAACCGACCGAAGGGACAGCAATGCTCACCACCACGCTCACCGACGCAGAACGCGACGCACTGCACGAGACCTATCGTCATCTGCACCGCAACCCGGAACTCTCGATGCAGGAGCACCGTACGGCCCAGTTCATCGAGGGCCGGCTCGACGAGATCGGCATCGAGCACTTCCGCTGCGGCGGGACCGGCGTCGTCGGGATCCAGCGCAATGGCGACGGCCCTGTCATCGGCTTCCGTGCCGACTCGGATGGGCTGCCGATCCAGGAGGACACCGGCGCGGACTACGCCTCGAGCGCCACCGGGACGCTGCCCGACGGCAGCACCGTGCCGGTGATGCACGGCTGCGGTCACGACACCCACGTCTCGTCTGCGCTGGCCACCGCCGGGCTGATGGCGCGTCAGGCCGACGGCTGGTCCGGCACGATCGTGTGGCTCTTCCAGCCGGGTGAGGAGACTGCCGCAGGGGCCGCCGCGATGGTCGACGACGGCCTCTGGGATCGCGCACCCAAGCCGCAGGTGGTGTTCGGTCAGCACGTCTTCCCGACGGTGCCCTCGGGCAGCATCGCCATCTCGCGCGGGACCGCCATGGCGCTGGCCGATTCGCTGAAGGTCACGGTGCTGGGCACGCAGTCGCACGGGTCGCAGCCGCAGAACGCCGTTGATCCGATCGTGCTCGGCGCGCATATGGTCACCCGGCTCCAGACGATCGTCTCGCGCGAACTCCCGCCGCAGGAGCCGGCAGTGGTGACCTGTGGCACCTTCCACGCGGGCCTGAAGGAGAACATCATCCCGGACCGGGCCGAGTTCACGCTCAACATCCGCACGCTCACCGAGGAGAGCCGGAATCGCGTCATGCCCGCGATCGAGCGCATCGTGAACGCGGAGGCTCAGGCCTCGAACGCACCCGAGTCGCGGATCGAGGAGATCTACCGCTTCCCGAGGCTGTACAACGATCCTGAGCGGACCGATCAGGTCATCAGGGCGCTGCAAGGAGAGCTCGGCGACGACGCCGTCGTGGAGGTACCACCGGCGATGGGATCCGAGGACTTCGGCTGGCTCGCCGACAGCATCGGGGTGCCGTGTGTCTTCTGGTTCTTCGGAGGCTTCGCCGCCGAGAACACCAGCCCGCCGGTGAACCACTCACCATTCTTCCTCCCGGACATGGAGCCGACGCTGAGCACCGCAGTCCGGGCTGCGGTCACCGCGCTCTCCGGCGCGCTGGCACAGCGATGACGTGATCGCACCGCAGCGCTGGGCACTGCAGTTCAGGAACCATTCTCCACAGCGTCGAGGTAGGGGTTGTCCTGCGGTCGCTAATCGGCTGGCCGAGTTGGCGGCTGTGGCCACGATTCAGACGTGACGCCCCCGTCGTCTCTCATATTTTGCCGGGCTGCCTGCAGAATATTCTTAGCCATTGCGGGGAAGATCAACGCGTGGAACGGCTGAATCGTGCGCCAATAGAGGCGTCCCACAAGGCCGGAGGGAAAGAACACCGCCCGTTGAAGCAACCGCACACCGCCGCCGTCGCGGGGCTCGACGAAGAATTGCAGCCATCCGTTGCCACCGGCCCGAAGCTCCGCTCGCAGTGTGACCGACCGTCCCGGGTCCACCGATTCGACCCGCCACCAGTCGATGTAGTCGTTGACCCGCAACCTGTCCGGCAGGCGGCGCCCTCGGTCCAGGCCGTAGCTCCCTACGATCTTGTTCATCCACCCTCGGATGCGCCACAGGGCCGATGCCGAGTACCAGCCGTTCGAGCCCCCGATCGTCTCGACCACCTGCCACACCGCTTCAGGTGAGACGTCGTCGCTCTCACGCACGCGGTCATCGGTGAATACGGTGTGACCTGCCCATTCGGGGTCTGAGGGCAGGGGCTCCGCAGGGTCCACGGAGGTGAGGGCCTGAACGTCATCGTCCCAGGTCTGCTCGGTCGCGCTCGCGCGCTGCCAGGCGATCGCTCGCTGACATGCTTCCCGGTATCCGGTGAGGCCTTCCGGCGGGTCCGGGATGACCTGGGCGATGTCGTGCTCCTGGGTCACCGCGTCGTGGGCCAGCGACGCGGCCAGTGGCATCGTGATGGAGCGTGGTATTGGTGTGACCAGGCTGATCCAGATCCCGGAGAGCCGCTGCGCGGGGATGGGCAACGGGAAGACACGCCTTTTAGCCAGTCCGGCGACTTCGGCGTACTGGGTGAGCATGGAACGGAACTCCTGCATCTGGCCGCACCCGATGTCGAAGGAGCGGTTGATGGGCTGGTCCAGTGCACAGGCGTGGGCCAGGTAGTACAGGACGTCACGGATGGCGATCGGCTCGATCATGTTGGTGAGCCAGCTCGGGCCGGTCATCACCGGCAGCCTCTCGGCCAGATGCCGGATCATCTCGAAGGAGACAGAGCCGGATCCGATCACGATCCCGGCCTCCAGGACCACAGCTGGCACTGGCCTCTCCAGCAGCACGCGGGCGACTTGCTCCCGGGACCGCATATGCGCTGAGAGCTCCTCCAACGGACTATCTGGGTGCAGACCACCGAGGAACACTATCTGAGCTACGCCGGCGTCAGCCGCCGCGTCTGCCGCCGTCTGGGCAATCCGCTTCTCCTGCTCAATGAAACCGCGGCCAGCAGCCATGGAGTGCACCAGGAACACGACGGTGTGCACCTCGTGCATGGCCTCACGGGCCTGACCGGGATCTTCCAGATCCATCTGGGCCAGCTCCACATCTGGGGACCAGCTGCGGTCTTGGAGCGCCTGGGTATTGCGCGCAGCAGCACGTACCGTGAATCCGGCGGCCAGAAGCTCTGGGATGAGGCGGCCGCCCACGTAACCGGTGGCCCCCGTGACCAAGACTCTCCGACCCTTCCCCTGAGGGAGAGTGAGTGACAGAGGAGAGATCGGCTCATGGCCCATGAGCACAGCGTACAGCAGGTTTTCGACGTGGGATCCCAGACGTCCGACTTTTTTTCTGGGCTTGCGTGGAGGAGGCGGGGCCTCCGGCCACGATTCGGGACAGGGACGCTAGCATCCCATGCTGAGACGCACCCGACGCGCAACTACTGCGAGCGCGTCGGTGCCCCACTTGGGGCCTGGCAGGTTAGTTTGATGTGATGAATGTGGGAATTCTTCTTGGTCTTGTCCTGGTGATTACGGGAACTCTGGCGATCATCTTCTTTGATGCGGGTGTTCTGATCGCGCTGGGAAGCCTTATCGTGATCGGTGGCGCGTGGCTGGTGCACCTGGGATTCAGGGGCTCCCAGTCAGCCCGATGAGAGCCTCGACTTCTGCGTTTCCAGGGGAGAATCGTGACGCATCAGGATAGGACGTTGCAGGTGCTGCTCGCACCTGAGACATTCAACCTGGGCGAGACCAGCCGGGCGATCGAGGTGGCACGGCAGCTTCGGTTCCTGGGTCACCAGGTGCGGTTCATGGGATACTCGCGTCGATTCGCCGCTTATGTGCGTGAGGCGGGGTTCAGGATCGATCTCCTCGACCCTGAGTTGAGTGATGATGATGCCGATCAGCTGATCGCGGCAGATCAGGGTCGGAGTCTGCGCCACCCGTTCACCACGGAGATGGTGCGGCGCCGGGTCGAGAGCGAGCTGGCCCTGTTCAGGGATTGGGGGCCGGACTGTGTGGTCATCGGCACGACCCTTTCGACCTTCATCTCGGCTCGGGCAGCGTCGATCCCCCTGATATACGTCCGCCCGTACGCGATGAGCCGTGGGCATCTTGCTGCGATGGATGCGCTCCCCCTGACCCAGGGGAACAGTCGGATCGGCGTGCAGTTGAACAGGCTCACGGCCCATCTTGTGCGAGCCCTCGCTCCGAGAATCCGCTGGAGGCCCGCTGCATTTCGCCGAATCGCCGCGGAGCATCGAGTGGTGCTGCCATCGCGCACGCTGGAAGCGCTCGACGCGGACCTCAATCTCATCGCCTCACTGTTCCCCTACCTCAACGCGCAGGCCACGGATCCGACCGAGATCGCCGTCGGGCCGATCTATTCGCAGACGGAGGGTGAAGTTCCCGCCCCGGTGCTTGCTCTGGCGGAGGCCGACCGGCCTCTGGTCTATGTGGGTCTCGGATCCTCCGCGAACCGCCGGCTCGCGCTGGACGTCCTTCACCAAGTCGCCGAGCTCGACGTCGAGATCGTCTCCAGCGTCGGC
>DXGD01000445.1 GCA_019114115.1 Candidatus Nesterenkonia stercoripullorum | reverse complement strand
CTCGTTGTTCTGCAGGAAGGCGATGATATCCCGCTTGTCCTCGGGCGGGATATTGGCGTCGTTGAACACTGGCATGTTCTGCGGACCGGTGATCATCGCTTCGTAGACGTGCCGTTCGTCGACGCCATCCAGCGAGGGCGCGAACTTGCCCTCGGTCAGCGCGCCGCCTGCCGCAGCAGCGTTGTGGCACATCGCGCAGTTGATGCGGAACAGCTCTCCGCCGCGGGCAGGATCGCCCTGGTCGGTGTCCAGATATTCGTCGTCCGGCACGGCGGGTCCTGAGCCCAGGGACGCGACATAGGCAGCTAGCTGGGATGTCTGTTCGTCATTGAACTGAGCAGGCTTCTCCTGGGCCTGCGGGCCCTGCATCTGCATCGGCATGCGCCCGGTGCCGACCTGGAAGTCAACAGATGCCGCCCCGACCCCGACGAGCGAAGGACCAGCGTCGGTCCCCTCGGCGTCCATGCCGTGACACGTGGCGCAGTTGGCCACGAACAGCCGTTCACCCTCTTCCACATCGGCTGAGCTGTAGCCCTCTGGAGTATTGGATGCCTGTGCCTCATTGACCGTCGTGGCTACGGCGTAGAGACCTCCTGTGATCAAGAGGCCCAGGAGGAGCAGCGCCACTCCTGCAAATGGGTGGCGGCGCTTCTGAGAGAGTGCCTTCACGTGCCGGTTCCTTATCTTCTTAGGTGCGATATCAGCGAGTGGTGCAGTGCGTGGGCCCGACGATCAGATCAGCCCCGGAAGGATGTAGACCACGCCGAAGAGCGCGATCCACACCACGTCGACGAAGTGCCAGTAGTAGGAGACCACTACTGCGGCGCTGGCCTCCTTGTGGGTGAACTTCACGGAGAAGTACGCCCGGGCGATCACGAACAGGAACGCCACCAGACCAGCGACGACGTGAAGTCCGTGGAAGCCCGTGGTGATGTAGAAGGCCGATCCGAAGGCATCCGCCGAAATCGTCACCCCGTGCGTGACCAGCACGGCAAACTCATACGTCTGGCCGGCGATGAAGATCGCACCCATGATGAAGGACA
Source organism: Candidatus Nesterenkonia stercoripullorum (assembly GCA_019114115.1). GTDB lineage: Bacteria > Actinomycetota > Actinomycetes > Actinomycetales > Micrococcaceae > Nesterenkonia > Nesterenkonia stercoripullorum. The sequence goes on along the minus strand of DXGD01000445.1, from coordinate 11,811 downwards.
GGATGTACCACTCCACCATCCCCCAGCGTGCCACGCTGAGCAGCCCCCCGGTGCGGCGCGGCTGATGACGCTCCGCGGCGAAGACGCCGAACTGCGCCGTCACGGAACTGGCCACCAGTACCACGGTGATGACCGTGGCGAGGAAGATATCCAGCTCACCGCTGCGCTCCGCCCACAGCTCGGGCCGCGAGGACCGCAGCGTGAAGAACATGGCGAAGAGCCCAGCGAAGAACATGAGCTCACTGGTCAGCCACACCATGGTTCCGACCGACACCATGCTGGGACGATTCGGCAGCGTACGTGCCGGGGCATTGGATACTTGGGTTGCAGACGTCACGAAGCCATTATGGCCCGAAAGTACCCTCGTTCGCCATCGTGGCACGCGTGTGTGGCGTGTCCCTGGATCCTTGTCAGAGCACGGATTCCGCGCCATCACCAGGGAATACTAAGCATCGGGCCCGGTGAAAAAGTTCCCAATATTTCGACAACATGTAGAAAATCGTCGACTTCTGGGACCGTCCGGAGCCGATATCCTGAATCTGTGACTACTCCAGAGCACCGTTCCGCCTCCCCCGCTCCGGCCTCCGAGACTGAGGGTTCCTACCGTTCCTGGCCCGAACTGCTCAACGGTCTCGTCGAGGGAATCGACCTCGACGCGGATACTTCAGCATGGGCCATGCACAGGCTGATGAGCGGGGAGCTCAACGACGTCGAGATCGCCGGATTCCTCACCGCGCTGCGCGCGAAGTCTGAGACTGCTGAAGAGCTGGTGGGGCTCAGCCGGGCCATGATGGAGAATGCAGTGGAGATCTCCATCCCCGGGCCCACAGTGGACATCGTCGGCACCGGCGGCGACCGGCTGGGTACCGTCAACATCTCGACGATGTCGTCCTTGACGGCCGTGGGCGCCGGCGCGCGGGTGGTCAAGCATGGCAACCGCGGCGCCAGCACGACGGCCGGCGCGGCCGACGTCATCGAAGCGCTGGGGGTTGACCTCTCATTGCCTGCTGACCGCGTGGCGCGGGCAGTGGAGGAAGTGGGCATCACGTTCCTCTTCGCGCAGAGCTTCCATCCCTCGATGCGTTTCGTCGGTCCGGCAAGGAAGCAGCTGGGCATCCGCACGGTCTTCAATTTCCTCGGGCCGCTGTCGAACCCGGCTCACGTCACCGCTCAGGCGCTGGGCTGCGCCAGCATAGATCTCGCCGCCAAGATGGCTGACGTGCTGGCGGCCAGGAAGGTTCGGGGACTCGTCTTCCGCGGACGGGACGGGCGCGACAAGATCACTACCTCAGAGGCGAGCGACATATGGGAGGTCCGCGAGGGGCAGGTGCGTCATCACGTCATCGAGCCCGAGGAGTTCGGCCTCCCCCGCAGTCGCGTCGATGACCTGCGGGGCGGGTCCGGGCAGTCCAACGCCGATATCGTTCACCGTGTGCTCTCCGGCGAACGCGGTCCGATCAGGGACGCCGTCGTGCTGAACACGGCGGCAGGGCTGACCGCATCGGACACCGAGGCGCAGGGGAGCCTGCAGGAGCGCTTGGCCGCCAATATGGCCCGTGCTGAGCAGTCGCTGGACTCAGGAGCTGCCGCTGCCGTGCTGAGCTCCTGGGTGGCGTACACGCAGCGATAGCAGTACCTGCTGCGCTGCCGCCGGCGCTACTCGGACGGCCAGCCCACTGGGCCGGCCTACTGGTCGTCGGATTCTCCGTGCCCGAACGGGTCCTCGTCCACGCCGGGCAGCCAGGAATTCCCTGGGACAGTCCAGCCCTCTTTCTTGAGGACCTTCTTCCAGCGCCTGGTCCACTTCTGGTTCAGCCGGTTCACGTACAGGTAACCGTCGAGGTGGTCGTATTCGTGCTGCATGATGCGCGCGAACCACCCCCGGGCCTCAAACCTGAGCGGATCGCCCGCTGCATCGAGCCCGGTGACCTCTACCCAGTCGCTGCGCTGCAGCGGGAAGTTATGGCCGGGGACGGACAGGCAGCCCTCAGCGTGGTCCTCTGCGTCAGGCTCTTCCTGTGACACCTTGCCCAGCACCCTGAGGCGCGGGTTGATGATGGCGCCGCGTGACGGGACATCACCGCTGTCTGCGTACTGGTACGTGAATATGCGCAACCCCACGCCTACTTGCGGAGCGGCGATCCCCACGCCGTGAGCTGCATCCATCGTGTCGAACATGTCCTCGACCAGCTGCCGGATCTCGGCGTCGATGACGGTGACCTCGGCTGCGCGCCGATGGAGGACGGGCTCCCCATGAACGGTAATGGGTCGTATGGACATGACTGTCTACGCTGTTCCTTTCACGCGGAGAAACCCGCCGCGAGCGTGCTCGCGGCGGGTTTCTCCAGCTGATCGCGCAGTACGCTCTGAAATCAGTGGGCGTAGCGCTTGCGGTTGTACTCCATGACCCAGCCGACCAGGAAGAACACTCCGGGGATGAGGGCCAGGAAGAAGACCCACCAGTCGACGGCAAGGCCGAGCACCACGAGTGCGCAGGCCAGTCCGAGACCGAGCGGCCACCAGCTCCATGGTGCGAACTCACCGTAGTTGCCGGTCATCTGGTGTATTTCACCGCCGGAGTTGTCCGAGTCCATCTCGTCGGTGTTCTTGGCAGTGATGCGCAGGTAGAACCACAGCATGAACCCAAGGCCACCGGTGAGCAGGAGCAGCGGGAAGCCCGCCAGTTCCTCGAAGCCGGTCAGGAAACCGTAGATGAAGGCCACGATAAAGACGAAGATACCCAGCCCACCGAACAGTGCAATATTCGTTCTCATCAGACGCCTGCCTTGTCTTTCTGGTCCGCCGGGCCGAATACCTTGCCGGCCGCTGTGTCGAGTGAGCTTCGCTCGGCGAGCTCCGGGTGATGAAGGTCCAGAGCCGGACGCTCCGAGCGGATCCGCGGCAGCGAGTAGAAGTTGTGGCGCGGAGGCGGGCAGGAGGTAGCCCATTCCAGCGATCCGCCGAAGCCCCAGGGGTCATCGACCACTACGCGCTTGCCCTTGCGGTGGGTGATCCACACATTCCAGAAGAACGGAATGAGCGACGCGCCCAGCAGCATCGAGAATGCCGTGGAGAACTGGTTCATCGCCGTGAACCCGTCCTCGACCAGGTAGTCGGCGTAACGCCGGGGCATACCCATGACGCCCAGCCAGTGCTGGATCATGAACGTGCCGTGGAAGCCGATGAAGAGCATCCAGAAGTTGATCTTGCCCAGCCGCTCATTGAGCATCTTGCCGGTCCACTTGGGCCACCAGAAGTAGAAGCCCGCGAACATCGCGAAGACCACGGTGCCGAAGACCACGTAGTGGAAGTGGGCGACGACGAAGTACGTGTCGGAGAGGTGGAAGTCCAACGGCGGCGAGGCCAGGATGATCCCCGTCAGACCACCGAAGAGGAACGTCACCAGGAAGCCCAGGCTCCATAGCATAGGCGTCTCATAGGTAATGGATCCTCGCCACATCGTGCCGATCCAGTTGAAGAACTTCACCCCGGTGGGCACTGCGATGAGCATGGTCATCAGTGCGAAGAATGGCAGCATCACCGCACCGGTGACGTACATATGGTGCGCCCACACAGTGACCGACAGGGCCGCGATCGCGATCGTCGCATAGACCAGGCCCTTATAGCCGAAGACCGGTTTGCGGCTGAAGACCGGGAAAATCTCCGAGACGATGCCGAAGAACGGCAGCGCGATGATGTAGACCTCCGGGTGGCCGAAGAACCAGAACAAGTGCTGCCAGAGAATCGCTCCCCCGGATTCCGGATCGAAGATATGCCCGCCGAAGCGTCGGTCCAGGCCCAAGCCGAAGAGCGCTGCCGCCAGCGGCGGGAAGGCCATCAGCACCAGGATCGAGGTGATCAGCGTGTTCCAGGTGAAGATCGGCATGCGCCACATCGTCATGCCCGGTGCGCGCATGCAGATGATCGTCGTGATGAAGTTGACCGCGCCCATGATCGTGCCGAAGCCCGTCAGGGCGAGGCCGAAGACCCAGAGGTCACCACCCACGCCCGGAGAGTATGTCGTGTCCGAGAGCGGAGCGTAGGCGAACCACCCGAACGAGGCAGCGCCCTGCGGGGTCAGGAATCCGGCCAGAGCCACGAGGGATCCGAACAGGAAGAACCAGAACGCCAGGGCGTTCATGCGCGGGAAGGCCACATCAGGCGCGCCGATCTGCAACGGCATCAGCGCGTTCGCGAAACCTGCGAACAGCGGCGTCGCGAACATCAGCAGCATGACCGTGCCGTGCATGGTGAACAGCTGGTTGTACTGCTCCTTGGTCTGCAGCAGCTGCATCCCGGGCTCGAAGAGCTCTGCGCGGATGATCAGTGCCATCACGCCACCGACGCAGAAGAACAGGAATGAGGTGATCAGGTAGAGATACCCGATGACCTTATGGTCGGTCGTCGTCAGCCAGCTGACGATGATCTGACCCTTGGTCCGAGGAACGGTACGCGAGATCTCTCGCCCCTCGTCCGAAGTGTATTCGAAGGTGGTAGCCACGGTCAGTTCGCCCCTTCGCTCGCTGCGACGTCTTCATTGAGATTCGGGTTGCGGTCATACTCGTCACCGAGCTGGCCTTCGGGAAGGGTCTCCAGGTACTCCTGGAACTCCTGCTCGCTGACCACTTCGACGTTGAAGAGCATCTCTGAGTGGTACTCACCGCAGAGCTCCGCGCACTTACCGGCGAAGGTGCCCTCCTCCTCAGGAGTCAGGTACATGTGGTTCGTGCGGCCCGGCACCATATCGCGCTTCTGCAGGAAGGCCGGGACCCAGAAGGAATGGATCACATCGCGAGCATTGAGCTCGAAGTGCACTTCCTGACCCACCGGAAGGTACAGCGTCGGAAGGGTCTCTTCGACACCCTCCTCACCGGTGAGGTGTGCCTGCGTGCCGGCGAAGTAACGCTCCTCGCCGTCGTAGTCATAGTTGAAGTCCCACGCCCACTGCTTGCCCCGGACGTCGACGACGAGGTCCGGATCCTCAAAGGGCTCGTCCACCGAGCGCTGCACCTGATCGGTGTAGAAGAAGAGCACCCCGACCATGACCAGCGGCACGATCGTGTACATGATCTCCAGCGGCACGTTGTAGGCCAGCTGCCTCGGATAGCCGGTCTCCCCCTTGCGCCGGCGGTAGGCGACCATGCACCAGAGCATGAGCCCCCATGTGAGGACGCCGACGATGAGCGCGGCGATCCACGAGTTGACCCAGAGATCGGTCAACTCGGCAGTATTACTGGTCGTATCCCGGCTTCCTGGCAGCCAGCCCCGCTGGACCTGCTCGGAACAACCGGTGAGCACGACCGCCGCTAGTCCGGCCAGCGCAGTGACCTTGACTGCCCTCCGGCCCCGGCTGCCGCTTCGAAAGTGCGAACTCACAGACGGCCCTTCCTCTTCCTCAGTGTGCGAATGCTCTTCCCGACCCAGGATGCCTGGGAGACGCACTCGCGCTACCCGAGATGGGCACCGCATGAACGCTCCGTGGAAGCAGCCTGAGACGCTTCAACGTCAAGACTACTACGGACTGTAGAGCGCCGGGAGGCACGACGCCATGGTGCGGCTGATCTGATGGCCTCTTCCAGGATCGCGAAGATCCCGCCAGACAGCACGAAACTCCGCTTCTACGCCGTGTAGAACGGCGCGTGAAGCGGAGTTTCGGTGTGCTCGGCCGGGCTGGGAACGTCCTACGCCAAGGCGCAGATCCGGCTTGCATGTCGCGATTGTGACGCGAGCAGCGGAGCCTGCAGGCTCATCGAGCGGTCAGTGGAAGGAATCTCCACATGCGCACGAGCCGCCGGCATTGGGGTTATCGATTGTGAAGCCCTGCTTGGATATGGAGTCTTCGAAGTCGATCGTGGCGCCCTCGAGGTAGGGCACGCTCATCTTGTCCACGACGACTTCCACCCCGTTGAAGGATCGCAGCGCATCACCGTCGAGCAGCCGCTCATCGAAGTAGAGCTGGTAGATCAGGCCCGAGCACCCGCCAGGCTGGACGGCCACACGCAGGCGGAGGTCGTGCCGACCTTCCTGCTCCAACAGCGAGGCGACCTTCTCTGCGGCCGGATCGCTGAGCTCGACCTCGTGCCTTTTGACATCGCTGACCTCCGCAGCACTCGGGGCTTCAGTCGTGACGGTTGCGTCGTGAGTCGGAGTACTCATGTCTCCACCTCTCTGTCATGGTGTCCAAAGGGAAGACACTGCCAAGGCAGCGTCCGCTGTCCTGCACACCCGCCGGGTGCCCCAGGCTCTTGCGAGGCCGAAGCCACCGCTGAGGGAGCCGGCCCTGCAGGACGCTGACCGCGCAGGTCACTGAGGTGAGGACAGCCGAAGTGTATAGGCGTTTTCACTCTATCAACGTCGCCTGGCCCCGAGTTCATTCCCTCGGCACGAGAGCAGGAGCTCATTCTCGGCCTTCAGCTGGCTGCACGCCGGCCCTTGTCCAGCTCGGCGCCCCGCCTTCGGGCTTAACCTGGGTAAACTGGAGCGGTGTTTGGACGAAAGAAGCGTACAGCTAACGAGATCGCGGCAGCCGAGGCCGCCGAGCTGGCCCAGCAGCAGCAGGACAACAGCGCGAAGCTGCCGGAGAAGAAGGGTGCTCCCACGCCGAAGCGGCGTGATCAAGAGGCGGCACGACGTCGCCCGCTGGTGCCCAGTGACCGCAAGGCCGCGCGGGCGGCCCAGCGTCAGCACATCCAGCAGGAGCGGGTCAAGATGCGCCGCGCCATGGAGACTGGCGACGAGCGGCACCTGCCCCCACGTGACCGCGGGGATCAGCGCCGCTTCGCGCGCAACTGGGTTGACGCCCGCACGGGCATCGGCGAGTGGATGCTGATCGTCGTCCTGGCGTTCCTCTTCGTCTCGCTGGCAGTGCCCGAGCAGCTTCGCCTGGTGATGAGCCAGTTCCTCTGGATCATCCTCATCCTGGTGATCGCGGAGTCGTGGTGGGTCGGCCGCTCCATTCGCAAGCGCCTGGATCAGAAGTACGGCATCCAGAACCGCGAGCGCGGGGTGCGGCTGTACGCGGCCATGCGCTCACTCCAGATCCGGCGTCTGCGTCTGCCGAAACCCCAGGTCAAGCGCGGCCAGTTTCCTTCCTGAGGCGCAACTCGCCGGAACGGACCGCTTGGCGCAGTCCGCTGTTGATGCGCTGAACCCACAGCGGACCCTGGTATATGAAGGCTGTATAGCCCTGTACCAGATCCGCCCCTGCGTTGAGCCGTTCGATGACGTCATCGGCGCTGGTCACCCCGCCCACCGAGATGATCGCGGTGCTCAGCGGCAGCCGGCTGCGCAGTCGTCCCAGCAGCTCCAGTGACCGCTGCGCCAGCACCGGGCCGCTCAATCCGCCTGCGCCCAGGGCTTCGACATCGTCCGGCGCGGCCTGAAGACCCGTTCGCGAGATGGTCGTGTTCGTGGCCACGACGCCGTCGAGACCGACCTCTTCGACGAGAGCGGCGACGGCGTCAGCGTCGTCGTCACTCATGTCCGGGGCGATCTTGACCAGCAGTGGCACGTGCCGCCCGGCGGCCTCCCGCGATACTTCTTTGACCCGGCGAAGCAGTGGCTCCAGCGACTGGATCTCCTGCAGCTGGCGCAACCCTGGGGTATTCGGGGAGGAGACGTTGACGACGAGGTAGTCGGCCACCGGCGCGAGCTCGCGGGCTGAGCTCAGATAGTCCTCCACCGCATCTTCCAGCGGCGTCGCCTTCGTCTTGCCGATATTGACGCCCAGGACAGGCGCATATCGCCCGCGCCGCGCGAGATCGGTGAGCTCGGCCCGCAAGGCGTCCAGCCGGCGGCGCACCTGGACGGCGCCGTCATTGTTGAAACCCATGCGGTTGATCAGGGCGCGGTCCTCCACGAGCCGGAAGAGCCGAGGGGCGGGATTTCCTGGCTGCTGCCGTGCCGTGACGGTGCCGATCTCGATATGCCCGAAGCCGAGGTCTGCCAGCGGGAGCACCGCAGTGGCCCCTTTGTCGAAGCCAGCCGCGAGCCCGAAGGGCGATGGCCAGCGCCGACCCAGCACCTCCACTTCCAGCGCGGGGTCAGGCTTGGTCAGGCGCAGCAGAGCGCGCCCCGCACCCACTCTATGAGCCCATTTCAGGCCACCGACCACTCGCTGATGGGCCCGCTCTGGATCCATGCCGGTGAAGAACGCTTTGAACAGCGCGCCGTAGAGCGCGGGTGATCGTGAATCGGAAGTCATGACTCCATCCTAGAGCGAGTGGCGACCTCCAGCGGTCCTAGGATAGAGGCATGAGCACAGGACGCAGCCCGAATGACGAGTACCTCGACGACCCTCCCGAGGGTGAGTGGATCGAGGATATGCTGCCGGAGTGCTCGCGTCGCTCCATCCCCTTGGGCGTAGACGACGAAGGGCCGATCAGCGCCACTCTCGTCCGCTACGACGGCGAGCTCGGCCCCCAGGGCACTGAAGATGAGCCGCTGGCGCCCGTCCTGCATATCCATGGTTGGACCGACTACTTCTACAACCTGCCCAAGGCACGGCAGTGGGCCCTCTGGGGCAGGCGCTTCTACGCGCTGGACTTGAGGAAGTACGGCAGGAGCCTGCGGAGTTGGCATACGCCGGGCTATATCAGCGACCTGGCGGAGTACGATGCCGAGATCGGCGCCGCGCTCGCGATCATCGCTGAGGCCCATCCTCAGGCTCCGGCTCCGCTGCTTCATGCCCACTCCACAGGTGGGCTGATCGCCGCGCTCTGGGCGCAGCGGCATCCCCGCTCCCTGTCCGCCCTGATCCTGAACAGTCCCTGGCTGGAGCTCTCCGGCGACGTCCCGGCCAGAGCCACCATCGAGGGGCTCCTCACGCCGCTGAGTCACCTGAACCCGCGCCGCCCGCTGAAGATCCCCAAGATCGACAACTACTGGCAGTCCCTCTCCGATGAGGCCCGCGGGGAATGGCATCTGCATCCGCGGATGCGCCCGAGGAACTCTTTCCCCATCACCGCGGGGTGGATGCGCGCCGTCATGGCCGGGCACCGGAGCATCGCCGAAGGCCTGGACCTGGAGCTGCCGCTGCTGGTGCTGCTATCGACCAGCACTGTCTACCGACGGCAGTGGAGCAGCGAGCATCAGGCGGCGGACGCCGTCCTCGACGTTGACCTGCTGGCCAAGCGGGCCGTGCGATTGGGCCGGCGCGTCACGGTGCTGCGTCAGCGCGGGGCGCTCCACGACGTCTTCGCGTCCGAGGAGACGGTGCGGACGGCGTCGTTCGAGGAGCTCCGCCGGTGGCTGCTGGCCTACGCCCCGGAAGTCCGGTCGACGTCGGCCCCTACGGCATCGACAGCGGCTCCGTAGCGCCGGTCACGGCGGGCGTAGATCTCCATGGCCTGCCACAGGACCCTGCGATCGACGTCGGGCCACAGGACATCGAGGAAGACCAGCTCCGCATAGGCGGACTGCCAGAGCAGGAAATTGGAGATCCGCTGCTCTCCGGAGCTGCGCAGGAAGAGGTCCACGTCCGGCATATCGGGTTCATCCAGATGAGCCGCTACCGTGGCCTCGGTGATCCGGCGGGAGTCGATGGTGCCGCTGGCCGCCTTCTCCGCAATGCCGCGCACTGCCTCAGCGATCTCTGCCCGCCCCCCGTAGTTGACGCACATCGTCAGAGTGCAGCGGGTATTGTGCTGGGTCAGCTCCTCGGCAGATTCGAGCTCCTTGACGACGGAACGCCACAGCCTCTTCCGGCTTCCGCTCCACCGGATGCGCACCCCCCAGCTATGCAGGACCTCGCGCTGCCGGCGCAGCACCGTCCGGGAGTAGCCCATCAGGAACCTGACCTCTTCGGGAGAGCGCTTCCAGTTCTCCGTGGAGAAGGCATACACGCTGACATGCCCGACGCCGGCTTCTATCGCCCCGGCCATGACCTCCATCAGGGCGGCTTCGCCTGCACGGTGCCCCTCTGTTCGCGGCAGCCCTCGCTGGTTGGCCCAGCGCCCATTGCCGTCCATCACAATGGCGATATGACCAGGGACGAACCGCTGCGGAATATCAGGAGCCTGAGCGCCCGAGGGGTGCGGCCAGGGCTCTTCATAGGCCTGCTCAGCGGAAGCAGCCGATGGTGTGCGGGACAGATCGTGACGGGCCATAGCGCCTATCTTCTCAGGACTCGCTCATACGTGATGAATTCAGCCGCCGTTCCAGGTGATGATCGACGTAGCTGGAGACGATATGCCCGGCCTCGAAGCGAATGTCCTGCCGAGCGCTCTCCATCCCCTCCCACTGCCCATGCTGCAGCGCGTGCAGCAGGCGCGTGGTGTCGGAGGCCATGCTGATCGTGCCAGGAGGCCGGCAGTCCATGCAGACCGGCCCCCCGGCACCGGGGTGGAACCCGTGATGAGGGCCCTGCGACCCGCAGTTGACGCATACTGTCCAGGTCATCGCCCAGCCTGCGGTGCTCAGCGCCCGCAGCAGGTAGGAGTTCATCACGAGATCTGCGGCGTGAACTCCTCGCGCCAGTGCTGAGAGCGCCCCATAGAGCAGCGCGAACTGCCCCCGCGTGGCATCGACGTCGGATTCCGAGATCCGCTCAGCGGCCTCGACCATAGTGCTCGCCGCCGTGTACTTGTCATAGTCGGCGACGATGAGCGATCCGTACGTGGCGCGCGAGGTGGCCTGGGTGATGATATCCAGGCTTCGTCCGTGGACGAACTGCGCATCGGCCACCATGAACGGCTCCACTGTGGCACCGAACTTCGACGAGGTTCGTCGCACACCTTTGGCCACGGCGCGGACCACACCGTGATGCGGGGTCAGCGCCGTGATGATCCGGTCCGCTTCGCCCAGGTTCTGGGTACGCAGAATGACCGCCGTGTCCCGGTAGCTGCGCGAGGCGAATGTGGATCCCGCCATGGTCTCAGCGATTCTCGCCAGCGCTGCGAACGAGCATGGTCACTCCGCGGGCACAGTCCCGCGCTGGGCGCGGTTGACCGCCGAGATCACGGCCTGCAATGAGGCCAGCGTCGTGTTGTAGTCCAGTCCGACGCCCCAGAGCACCCGCTCCCCGATGGCCAGCTCCACGAAGGCCGCAGCCTGAGCGTCGCCGCCCTGACTCATCGCGTGTTCGCTGTAGTCCAGCAGCCGGATGTCGAGACCATCCTCGGCCAGGATCGTCAGCAGGGCCGCAATCGGCCCGTTGGCCTGCGCGCTGCGGGAGAAGATCTCGCCGCCTGCCTCCACGTCCACCGACATCCGGAAGGCTCCGTCGTCGGCGGTGGCGGTGTCCACGCGACCGAGCCGGTAGTGGCCCCACTGCTCCTCGTCACCGGAAGCCGGCAGGTATTCGTCCTGGAAGATCCGCCAGATCTCGGCCCCGGAGATCTCTCCGCCGCCGTCGTCGGCACGGCGCTGGATGACGCCGGAGAATTCGATCTGAGTGCGACGCGGCAGGTCGATGCCGTGCTCGCTCTTGAGCAGGTAGGCCACGCCGCCTTTGCCGGACTGGGAGTTGACGCGGATGACCGCCTCGTAGCTGCGCCCGATGTCCTTCGGGTCGATCGGCAGATACGGCACTGCCCAGGTGAGCTCGTCCACGCTGCGACCCTCGTCGGTGGCGCGGGCCGCCATGTGGTCGAGGCCCTTCTTGATCGCATCCTGATGCGAGCCGGAGAACGCGGTGAAGACCAGATCACCGCCGTAGGGTGAACGCTCGGGCACGGGCATCTGGTTGCAGTACTCGACAGTACGACGGATCTCGTCCATGTCCCGGAAATCGATCTGCGGATCGACCCCCTGGCTGAACAGGTTCATGCCCAGGGTGATCAGGTCCACATTGCCGGTCCGCTCGCCGTTGCC
>DXGD01000444.1 GCA_019114115.1 Candidatus Nesterenkonia stercoripullorum | reverse complement strand
ACGCACACCTCGTATCCTGTGGGCCACTTGTCCACGCTGTACTGGATCGGACTGGAACCTGGTGACGTCCATATGAACGTGGCCTCTCCTGGGTGGGCCAAGCACGCGTGGTCGACCTTCTTCGCCCCGTGGATCGCCGAGGCGACGATATGCGTCTACAACTTCGCCCGCTTCGACGCCGCAGATCTCATGCGCGTCATGGACGAAGCCCAGGTGAGCAGCTTCTGCGCCCCGCCGACTGTGTGGCGCATGCTCATCAAGGCGGACCTGACTGCGCTGAAGACGCCCCCGAAGAAGACCGTCTCCGCCGGCGAGCCACTGAACGCCGAGGTCATCGAGCAGGTCCACCGCGGCTGGGGATGCACTGTCCGTGACGGCTTCGGCCAGACGGAATCCACCTTGCAGGTGGCCAACACTCCAGGGCAGCGCGTCACCTTTGGTGCGATGGGCGTCCCGCTGCCCGGCTACGACGTCGTCGTGGTGGATCCGACTACCGGGGAGCGCGCCGACGAGGGCGAACTCTGCCTCAGCCTGGACCCGCGCCCGGTGGGCCTCATGCGTGGCTACTACGGCGATGAGGAGACCAACGCCAGAGTCTTCCGTGATGGGCTCTACCACACCGGTGATGTGGTCAGCCGAGACGAGCGCGGCACGCTGACCTACGTGGGCCGTACCGACGACGTCTTCAAATCCAGTGACTACAAGATCTCGCCCTTTGAGCTCGAATCCGTCCTCGTGGAGCACCCGGCGGTCCTGGAGGCTGCCATCGTGCCCAGCCCGGATGAGCTGCGGCTCAGCGTGCCCAAAGCGTTCGTCACCCTGGCCGCCGGCTGGGAGCCCACCCCGGAAACGGCACGTCAGCTGCTCAGCTTCGCCCGCGAGAAGCTGCCCGGGTACAAGCGCATCCGCCGCATCGAGTTCCGTGACCTTCCCAAGACGATCTCCGGGAAGATCCGCCGCGTCGAGCTGCGTGACGCCGAAGCCCAGCGCGTCTCCCACGGTGACCTGGCCGAGGGGTCCGGGGTCGACTACAGCGACTCGCAGCTGCGGGGCCGGTGACCGCGATCTGCAACGGCGCGGCTCAGCGTCGGGGCAGCCGAGAGGTGGAGCGCTCGCGGATGCTCTGGATGATCGCCGAGAAGTCCTGATCTGCGCCACCCCACTCGGAGGCGAAGTCCGCGTAGATGCGCTGGGCCAGCTCGCCCATCGGCGCGTCCACGGAGGTCTCGCTGAGCGCGTTCACCGCGAGGCCGAGGTCTTTGGCCATCAGGGCGCCGGCGAAGCCGGGCTGGAAGTCACGGTTGGCCGGGCTGCTGGGCACCGGCCCGGGCACCGGGCAGTTGGTGGTCAGCGACCAGCACTGCCCGGAGGCGCCGGAGACGACGTCGAACATGGCCTGATGGTCCAGCCCGAGCTTCTCGGCCAGCACGAAGGCCTCGCTGACGGCGACCATCGAGACGCCCAGGATCATGTTGTTGCAGATCTTCGCGGCCTGGCCCATGCCGGCGGGTCCGCAGTGCACGACTCGTGAGCCCATGACGGCCAGCAGCGGCTCAAGACGAGCGAAGACGTGGTCATCGGCTCCGACCATGAACGCCAGGGTCCCCGCCTCGGCACCGACCACACCTCCGGAGACCGGTGCGTCGGCGGCGTCGAACCCTGCCTCAGTGACCTCCCGGGCGGCGTCCTGGGCTTCAGAGATGTTGATCGTCGAGCAGTCGAGGAACGTCGCCCCGGATGGCGCGCTGGCCAGCAGCCCTGGAGCGTCGTCGGTGCCGCGGTAGGCCTCGAGCACGTGCTGGCCGCTGGGGAACATGGTCAGGACGACGTCGGCGTCGGCGACTGCTTGGATGGCGTCCTGCGCCAGCGGGATGCCGGCGTCCGCGGCGGCATCCATCGCGGCCGGCACGACGTCGTAGCCGATGACCGGAACTCCGGCGGCGAGGAGATTCGCCGCCATCGGCGCTCCCATGTGCCCGAGCCCGAGGAAGGCCACACGCTGATCGGTGGAGGGGTCGTGCGTCATGTGTCCTCCTTGGTCCTGCGCGGAAAGCGCCAAGGCTGTGCGGCGCTTGGCTGTGCGGCGCTGGGCTGTGCAGCATCCGGCCGTCCGAGATGCCCGACGACCGAAGGTGATCTGCGTCTCGTTTTGGTAATGTATCCGTCACCTGCCGGGGGTGCAAGCGCCTGCCGGCATCACCGTGTGGGAGAGGATCATCATGTATTTCGGCGAATCCAGCGCTATCGTCACCGGAGGCGCTTCCGGCCTGGGGTTCTCCACCGCGCAACGGCTAGCTCGGCGCGGGGCGCGGGTCGTCGTCGTCGACTTGCCGGATGCCCAGGGCACCACCACACGGGCCGATGCGGTGGCCTCGCTGGGCGAGGACGCCGTCTTCGTGCCCGGCGATGTGCGTGACCCCGACGTCGCGGCCACGGCAGTGGAGCGCGCGGCGACAGGGGAACGCGGTGGGCTGCGGCGGCCGCTGCGTGTGCTGGTCAACTGCGCTGGCGTCGCGGATCCCGGGAAGCTGCTGAGCAAGCGGGGGCCGCTGAGCTACGAGGCGTTCATGCACGTGCTCTCGATCAACGCTGGCGGGACCGTGAACTTCATGACCCACGCCGCTGAGGCGATGGCGGGGGAGGAGCTCGACGGCGAGGACCGCGGCGTCATCGTCAATACTGCGTCCGTGGCTGCCTATGACGGGCAGATCGGGCAGATCGCGTACTCGGCCTCCAAGGGCGGGGTCGCCTCGCTGACACTGCCGGCTGCGAGGGAGCTGGCCGCTTCGCAGATCCGCGTCATGACGATCGCCCCGGGGGTATTCGAGACTCCCATGGTCGCGGGCTTGCCCGATGCTGCCCGGGAGTCGCTCTCGTCGAAGACGCCGCACCCGGCTCGGCTGGGCCAGCCCGCGGACTACTCTCTGCTGGTGGAGCAGATCATTGAGAATTCCATGCTCAACGGCGAAGTCATCCGGCTCGACGGCGCGGTGCGTCTCGAGCCGCGCTGATCGCCGAGCAGCGCTGATCGCTGAACAGGGGTGATGGCGGAGCCGCGCTGAGTCCTGAGGCCGGCCGGCTCGCCGTCGTCGGGATCGCGCCGCCTTGATTGGTACCCCATAGGGGTATACCGTAGACGGTAGATGACAGTCGCGGAAAGGCGGTACAGGTGATGGAGACGAGCACCTTCCAGGTCACGGGGATGAGCTGCGGGCACTGCGAATCAGCAGTCCGTGAGGAGGTCATGCAGCTTGAGGGCGTGGACGAAGTCCAGGTCAGTTCGCGCACAGGAGAGCTGTCGGTGACGGCTCGCGCGCCGATCGAGGACAACGCAGTCCTCGCCGCCGTGGAGGAAGCCGGCTACGAAGCAGTCAGGAGCGCCTGATGAAGGCGCCGGCCCGGCTCGGCATCTACGGGCTGATCTTGATCACCGTCTTTGCCGGGGCGTTCTTCACTGCCGGCGCGCTCGTCCCGGACCACGTGGTGGAGAACTGGTCGACGAACGCTGAGCATGAGGCGGATCAGACTGCCGAGCACGACGCAGGGGACGCGACTGAGCATGACACAGGGGACGAGCAGGAGGACGCCGAGCATGACCGCTGAACAGGCCACGGACGCGGCGCAGGAGCGTATCGAGCTGCAGATCGGCGGAATGACGTGCGCCTCCTGTGCGAATCGTATCGAGAAGAAGCTCAATCGTCTTGACGGCGTGAGCGCCAGCGTCAACTACGCCACGGAGAAGGCCAGCATCACAGGTGCTGAGCGTCTGAACGCCGAAGAGCTCATAGCCGTCGTCGAGCAGACAGGCTACACCGCGCAGCTGCCGCCGGCTCCGAAGAGCTCTGGCCCTGCCGCGGGACTCGGGGGCCAGCCGGGCGACACGCAGCCCGCCGATTCCGCGCCTGCCGGCGAAGACACCGAGCTGCACACCCTGCGACAGCGCCTGATCATCTCGGCCGTGCTCTCCGTGCCTGTCATCGCCATGGCGATGGTCCCGGTGCTGCAGTTCGACTACTGGGGGTTCGCCTCGCTCGTGCTTGCCGCCCCGGTCGTGGTGTGGGCGGGGTGGCCATTCCACCGGGCAGCCTGGATCAATCTGCGCCACGGCGCCGCCACTATGGACACGCTCATCTCCGTGGGCACGACGGCGGCTCTGATCTGGTCGATCGTCGCCCTGTTCTTCGGAAGCGCAGGCGAGCCAGGAGTCGTGCACCCCTTCGAGCTCACGATCTCGCGCTCTGACGGCCTGGGCCATATCTACCTGGAGGTGGCTGCCGGGGTCATCACCTTCATCCTGCTGGGACGCTACTTCGAGAAGCGGTCCAAGCGCCGCGCGGGTGCGGCCCTGCGGGCTCTGCTCGAGCTCGGTGCCAAAGAGGTCTCGGTCCTGCGCAGTGGCGCCGACGGGCGGACGATCGAGCAGCGAATCCCGGTCGAGCAGCTCGCCGTCGGGGATGAGTTCGTCGTCCGGCCGGGGGAGAAGATCGCCACGGACGGTACCATCGTCTCCGGGACGTCGGCCATCGACGCCTCGATGCTCACCGGTGAGTCTGTTCCGGTCGAGGTCAGCGCCGGCGACGCTGTCACCGGCGCTACGGTCAATGCCGGCGGCCGGCTGACCGTGCGCGCCACTCGCGTCGGCGGGGACACTCAGCTGGCGCAGATGGCGAAGATGGTCGAGGACGCCCAGTCCGGTAAGGCGGAGATCCAGCGGCTCGCTGACAAGGTCTCCGGTGTCTTCGTGCCGATCGCCATCGCCGTTGCCGTGGCGGCACTCGGGGCGTGGCTCGGCGCCGGGTTCCCGGTCTCGGCCGGTTTCACCGCCGCCGTCGCCGTCCTGATCATCGCCTGCCCATGCGCTCTGGGACTGGCGACGCCGACGGCGCTGCTGGTCGGCACCGGCCGCGGTGCGCAGATGGGCGTGCTCATCAAGGGTCCGGAGGTCCTGGAGTCCACGCGCCGGGTCGATACGATCGTGCTCGACAAGACCGGCACGGTGACAACAGGGAAGATGGCGCTGAGCGGCGTGGTCGCTGCCGAAGGCCAGGATGAGCGGGAGCTGCTCCGGCTCGCCGGGGGGCTTGAGCACTACTCCGAGCATCCTATCGCTCAGGCCATTGCTGCCGGCGCGCTCGACCGTATCGGGGAGCTTCCAGCGCCGGAGTCCTTCGAGAACCTCGAGGGCAAGGGGGTTCAGGGGGTGGTCGAGGGCCACGCTCTGCTGGCCGGCCGGGAATCATTGCTCGCCGAGTGGTCGATCCCCCTCGGCGCGGAGCTCAGCGCGGCGAAGCAGGCGGCCCAGGCGCAGGGCAAGACGGCGATTGCCGTCGGCTGGGACGGCGCCGCGCGAGGCGTGCTCATCGTCGCTGACCAGGTCAAGCCTACGTCGGCAGAGGCTGTTGCGCAGTTCCGGCGCTTGGGCCTGACGCCGGTGCTGCTGACCGGAGACAACCAAGCCGTGGCTGGTCAGGTGG
>DXGD01000443.1 GCA_019114115.1 Candidatus Nesterenkonia stercoripullorum | reverse complement strand
GGGACATCCTGGAGCCCGACCGCGACGCCCGTGCAGGGGCTCAGGATCGCCGTCATCGGAGGTCTTCGATGTCCTCGGCGAGAGTGTCGGCCTCCGGGCCGACGATGACCTGGACCACGGAGCCAGCGACGACGACGCCGTGCGCGCCCGCGGCCTTCAGGGCCTTCTCATCGACCAGCGAGGGGTTCTCGACCTCGGTCCGTAGCCGCGTGATGCACGGCTCGATCTCGACGATGTTGTCGCTGCCGCCGAGACCGGCCAGCAGGTCAGCTGCCTTGCTCATCAGAGGATCCTTTCGATTGCGGCACGTCCCGAAACGTCCCGGCCGAGCCTGGATGACACAGGCCCTGGCGCGTCCCCGCGAGTTCTGCTGGGCGAGTTCTGCCAGGGCGAACGTCCTCCCTGGTTCTGCATGATAGCCGTCGCCGGGGTGGGTGTGTCAGGCCCCGGCTCTTGACACCGAATGTGACGCACTGCATAGTTCAACTGGTACGTACCGGACCGTATCAGAGCTCGCCTTCCAGGTCGAGAGGGAGCGCATGGACACGATAGGCCCAGTGGTCGCCGGCCCCGTGGCGAAGCACCTGCAGTGCAGGGACGCCCTCGCCCGTCACGTCCGCACAGCACTGGCACCTGGGGACATCATTCCCTCGGAACGCGTGCTGCAGGATGCCTTTGCCGTCTCCCGGGCGACGATCCGCCGCGCCGTGGAAGCCCTCATCGCCGATGGGCTGCTCACCCGCGTCCCGGCGAAGGGAACCTACGTATCCCAGCCCCGCCTGGAGACTCAGCTGCACCTGGCCTCCTTCAGCCAGGACATGCGGCGTCGTGGACGTGAGCCCTCCACATCGCTGCTGGGCATCGAGCGCAGCATTCCACCGCCTGAGGCCACCGCGGCGCTGAACCTGGCCCCGGGCGATCAGGCTTGGCGGCTCACGCGCATCCGGTACGCCGATGGTGAGCCTGTTGCCCTGGAGGACGGCTGGTATCCGGTATCGGTTCTTCCCGAGCTCGACCGCCAGGATCTCAGCGGATCGCTGTATCGCCTGCTGGCCAACCGGTACGGACTCTCCATCGACTCTGCCGAGCAGACGCTCTGGGGCGAGATCGCCCACGGCACGACGGCGCACCGGCTCGGCTCCACCGAGCCCGTCCCGCTGCTGGTCTTCCGCAGACTGTCCCGCTCCAGCGGGCGGGCGGTCGAATTCGTGGTCTCCCGCTACCGCGGGGACCGATATGAAGTGCATATGTCCCTCTCCGCCGACGGACCGCCGGCCGAGTCCGGGGCGCTGCCGGAAAGGAACTGACGATGTCCCATTCCCCTGAAGACCCCACGGCCGCATCGGGGCCGGGTGCACCCGAGGCGGATCAGCCGAAGCGATCATGGAACCCGCTGCGGCGCTTCTCCATGGCCCCGGTGCAGAAGTTCGGCCGCAGCCTGATGCTGCCTATCGCGGTTCTGCCGGTCGCCGCCCTGCTGAACCGGCTCGGCCAGCCCGACATGATGGGGGCGGACGGCCTGGACTGGGGACCGGTGGCCGACGTCGTCAGAGGCTCCGGGGAGGTGCTCTTCGAGTTCCTGCCGCTGCTCTTCGCCATCGGCATCGCGATCGGGATGGCCAAGAAGTCTGACGGCTCGACGGCGCTGGCCGCGCTCATCGGCTATCTCGTCTACGAGCGGGTCTCCGAGGTGATGGCCCCCCTGGTTCTGGGCGCTCCCGCCGAGGGCGAGGAACCTCCGGTCATCGACTACGGCGTTCTGGCCGGCATCGTGATCGGCCTGGTCTCTGCCTGGCTCTGGCAGCGATACCACCGCGTCAAACTCCCGCCGTACCTCGCGTTCTTCGGCGGTCGACGGTTCGTGCCGATGCTCACCGCGCTCGCCGGCATGATCATCGGCGTCGTCGCGGCGTTCCCCTACCCGGCCTTCGACGCGGCGCTGACCTCCTTCAGCGAGGGCCTGGCAGCGAACACGGTGATCGGAGGGTTCGTCTACGGCATGACGAACCGCCTGCTGATCCCCACTGGGCTGCACCACATCCTGAACAACTTCCCGTGGTTCATGTACGGCAGCTACGAGACCGAGGGCGGCCGGATCGCGCAGGGTGAGATCGACCGGTTCATCTCCGGCGACCCGACGGCGGGCGCTTTCCTGACCGGATTCTTCCCCATCATGATGTTCGCGCTGCCGGCGGCGGCGCTGGCCATCTGGCACACTGCCAAGCCGAAGAACCGGAAGCTGGTGGGTGGCATCATGGTCTCCGCGGCCCTGACCGCGTTCCTGACCGGAGTGACCGAGCCGCTGGAATTCGCCTTCATGTTCGTGGCGTGGCCGCTCTACCTGATCCATGCCTTCCTCACCGGGACCGCTATCGCGCTGGTGAACTTCCTGGACCTGAAGATGGGCTTCGGCTTTTCCGCAGGCCTGTTCGACATGCTCCTGAATTGGCGGATCTCCACCGGGCCGCAGTGGATAGTCCTCATCGGGCTCGGGTATGCGGTGCTCTACTACGTGGTGTTCCGGTTCGCCATCACGAAATGGAAGCTGAAGACTCCAGGCCGTGAGGAGGACGACGACGCGTCAGTGCCCGAGACGGAACGGTGAGGTGACGGCACGCGCAGACGGCAGCAGTCATCCCTTCGCGGCCCAGTCCTCGCCGAGCTCCTCGCGCAGCACGCGCTGCCCGATGGAGAAGGCGACGTTGGCCGCAGGCACGGAGCAGTAGATCGCGCACTGGAGGAACACCTCCTTGATCTCCTCCGGTGTCATCCCATTGCGCAGGGCGGCGCGGACGTGCATCTCCAGTTCTTCCCAGTATCCGCCGGCGATCATCGCGGTCAGCGTGATGGCCGATCGCGTGGTGCGCGGGAGGCCGGGTCGGGTCCAGATGGTGCCCCAGGCGTAGCGGGTGATCATGGCTTGGAAGTCCGAGGTGAACTCGTCCTTGCGGGCTTCGGCGCGGTCCACATGGGCATCGGAGAGGACCTCGCGGCGGACCGCCATGCCGGCGTCGTAGGGATCGGCCGCAGGGGCGAATGAGGCGTCCGCGGACGTTTCTGCGGAGGGAGGAGGGCTCGCTGGCGCACTGGTGGCCGCGGGGCTTTGGGGGTGCTGGGGGTGCTGGGACGGCTCAGGCATGGAAGAACTCCTTGAGGATGCGCGCGGTGCGATCGGGGGCCTCGGCCGGTGCCAGATGGGCGACGTCGTCGAGCGTCACCGCGTGGGCGCCGGGGGCGTGGGCGGCGATGAATTCGGCGTCGGCCGGCGGGCAGACCTGATCCTGGGCGCCCGCGATCGCCACGACCGGGCGCTGGACCTGCTCCAGTTCAGGACGCAGGTCGACGCCTGAGAGCGCCCGGCAGGCCGCAGCGTAACCGTGCCGATCGGCGTCCTGCAGGCTGTGCAGCAGATGCGCTGAGATCTTGGGCTGGGCGGAGAGGAAGCCCGGCGCGAACCAGCGTTCACTGGAGCCGGCCATCATCGTGGGCGTGCCGGCGGTTGAGACGAGCTCGGCACGCTCGCGCCAGGACTGCTCTGTGCCGATGGTGGCGGCGGAGCAGATGACCGCGAGCCGGGCGAACCGCGTCTCCTCGCGCAGTGAGAGTGTCAGGCTGACCACCCCTGCGATGGAGACTCCCGCCGCGAAGACCGGGAGCTCTCCGCTCCAGCCGTAGGTTTCGGCGAGCTCTGCCGTCATCGTCTCCACCGCATCGGCGAGCTGGTCGAGCGTGAAGGGGGAGGACGCCGTGGGCTGCTGTCCGTGACCGGGGAGGTCCCAGCCCAGGACGTGGAAATCCGGCTCCAGGAAGG
>DXGD01000442.1 GCA_019114115.1 Candidatus Nesterenkonia stercoripullorum | reverse complement strand
GATAGTCGGGTCCTCTGCGCCCACGGTCACGTCCCCGTTCGGGGCGAAAGCGGCCGTGAAGCCGAGGTCCGCCAGCTGCTGGCCCATGGCGGCGTGACCCTGACGTGCGAGGTCCGCATCTGCGGCGGCACCATAGGCCATCGGTGCGGGCCACTCGATCAGCGGCTCGCCCACTCGGGTGACCAGCCCGCCCTCCTGGTCCACGCCGATGAGCGGCGCGACGCTGCGATCCGGGTCGGCGTCGGCGAGCGCCTGCAGCGAGGACTCCAGTGCGGAGGTGTCCACGCCGTCCTCACCTTCCGGGACGTTCTCCCCCATCACGATCGCCCCGCCGAGATGCAGATCCTCGATGCGCTGGGCCATCTCCGCAGTATCAGTCCCCTGATACTCGCCGATGAGCACCTGCCCGGCCTGTTCCTCGAGGGACATCTCCTCGACCAGCTCAGCGGCCTGCTGGCGATGCTCTTCCGCTGGCCCGGCCAAGGCTGCATCACGTGCAGCGGCTTCTTCGGCGGCGGCCTCTTCCGCAGTGGGCTCCTGCTCTCCGGCTGATCCGTTCGACTGGTCCCCGTCGGCGTCGCCTCCCTCTCCGGAGCCCGAGTCGGAGCAGCCGGAGAGCACCAGGACGCCTGCCGCCGCACAGGCCGCGATGCGGCTGCGCCACGGCTGGGCAATGCGGCGGTGATCAGAAGCAGGCTCGGGGCGGGAGCGCACAGAAGACATGCTCCCCAGAGTAACGGTGATCTGCACCGACCACGGGCATCACTGTCGGTATCCTGAGATGACTGACAGCCGGTTCGCGGCTGTTCGCCCCGAGGATATGAGGACGGCCGCGTGAAACTTCCCTTCGCTCATTCTGAGCGCTCCACCCTCGGCTTGGAATGGGAACTGGCTCTGGTGGACCAGCAATCCGGCGATCTGCGGTCAGTGGCTGAGTCCGTCTTGGAGTCCTGTCGTGGCGACGTGTCCGGCCTGCCGGATGACGAGGAGCACCCCTACGTCAAGCAGGAGCTGCTGACGAACACTGTGGAGATCATCACCGGCATCAACCACCGTGTCGATGAAGGGATCGGCTCGCTGCGCGAGACCACCCGCAATGTGCTCGCACACTGCGAGGGCCTCGGCGTCGAACTCTACTCCCAGGGCTCTCACCCCTTCGCTGCGCCCACTGAGCAGGCCGTGACCGATAAGGAGCGCTACGCCGAGCTGATCCGCCGCACGCAGTGGTGGGGGCGGCAGATGGTGATCTACGGCGTGCATGTCCATGTGGGGCTCGACGATAAGGCGCAGGCGATGCCCGTGATCGATGGGCTGCTGAATCTCTACCCGCATTTCCTCGCGCTCACGGCCTCCTCGCCGTACTGGTCCGGCGAGGACACCGGGTACGCCTCGCAGCGGGCGCTGGTCTTCCAGCAGCTGCCGACTGCCGGCCTGCCCTTCCAATTCACCGATTGGGAGGGGTTCGAGCAGTGCGTGGAGGACATGGCCCATACCGGCGTCATCGAGGACGCCACTGAAGTCCGCTGGGACGTCCGCGCGGTCCCCCGGCTGGGGACGGTCGAGATGCGCATCGCCGATGGCCTGGCGACGCTGGAGGAGATCTCCGGGATCGCTGCGCTCACTCAGAGCCTGGTCCATTCTCTGGTGGAGGACATCGAGAACGGCAAGCGCATCCCGACAATGCCGCCGTGGCATATCCAGGAGAACAAGTGGCGTGCGGCCCGCTACGGCCTCGACGCCGTCGTGATCCTCAACGCCCGCGGGGACGAGCAGCTGGTCACCGACCACCTCATCACGGAGCTGGACCGGCTCGAGCCCGTCGCGCGGAAGCTGGGCTGCGCCGATGAGCTGAGCAGTGTGGAGACCATGCTGCGGGAGGGCGGCGGATACCACCGGCAGCGCCAGATCGCCCAGCACCACGACGGCGACCTCCGCCGGGTGGTCCTCGACTCGGCGGCACGGACCCGGAACTCCGTCAACAGCTGAGCCGTCCACGGACGAGCTGTCAACGGCGGAGCATCCCCATACCCAGCCGTGGCATAGTGTGGAGTGTGCCTAGCGCGCAGGCATACGAGAAATCAGTGCGCTGTTCGACCAGGAGGCCATGCCATGTCCCGTATCAGCTGCCCAGTCCTTGCGCAGAGAGTTGCCGGTGCACAGGAGGCCGCCGCGCTGATCAACGACGGCGACCGGGTCGGCATGAGCGGGTTCACCGGGTCCGGCTACCCCAAGGCGGTGCCGGCGGCTCTGGCCGAGCGCGCCCGAGGAGCCCACGACGCCGGAGACGACTTCCGCATTGAGCTGCTGACCGGCGCCTCCACGGCACCGGAGCTCGACGGCGTGCTGGCCGAAGCCTCTGCGGTGCGGCGTCGTACGCCCTTCCAATCCGATCCGGTGATGCGTCGGGCGATCAATTCCGGCGAGGTCGAATACATCGACACTCACCTCTCCCATTCTGCGCAGCAGACCTGGTTCGGCTTCTACGGCAACCTGGATGTGGCAGTCGTCGAAGTGTCTGCCATCCTGCCCAACGGACTGCTCGTGCCCTCCAGCTCCGTCGGCAACAACAAGACGTGGCTGGATCTGGCTGACCGGGTCATCCTGGAGGTCAATTCCTGGCAGCCACGTGTGTACGAGGGCTTCCACGATGTCTACTACGGCACCAACCTGCCTCCCGAGCGACGCCCGGTCCAGCTGACCGAGCCGCTGCAACGTATCGGCGACCCGTATCTGAGAGTGGACGCGGAGAAGGTGCTCGCCGTCGTCGAAACCGATGCGCCGGACCGGAACCTGCCCTTCAAAGAGCCCGACGCCGTCTCCGAGGCCATCGCGGGCAATGTCGTGGACTTCCTCCGGCACGAGGTGAGCCAGGATCGCCTGCCGCCCAGCCTGCTGCCTCTGCAGTCGGGAGTCGGGAATGTCGCCAATGCGGTGATGGCCGAGTTCGCGAACTCGGGGTTCGACGGGCTGACTGCCTACACCGAAGTCATCCAGGACGGCATGCTGGACCTGATCGACTCTGGCCGGCTCGAGGCAGTCTCCGCCACCGGGTTCTCGCTCTCGGCGGAGCGGGCCGAGCGCTTCAACCAGCATGCCGAGGCCTATAAGGGCCGGATCCTGATGCGCACCCAGGAGATCTCCAATCATCCCGAGATCATCCGCAGGCTCGGGGTCATCGCCATCAACGGCATGGTGGAGGCCGATATCTACGGCAACGTGAACTCCACGCATGTGATGGGCAGCTCCATCATCAACGGCATCGGCGGCTCCGGGGACTTCGCCCGGAACGCCTTCCTGAACATCTTCGTCTCGCCGTCAGTGGCGAAGGCCGGGGCGATCTCCAGCGTGGTGCCCTTCGCCAGTCACATCGATCACACGGAGCACGATGTGCAGGTGCTGGTCACCGAGCAGGGGCTGGCTGATCTGCGCGGACTCTCCCCCAAGGCCCGT
>DXGD01000441.1 GCA_019114115.1 Candidatus Nesterenkonia stercoripullorum | reverse complement strand
CGAACGAGCCGACGGAACCGGAGGTACCAGCCTGGGTCGAAGAGGAAGTCGACACCTCAGCTGAGCCCACCTCTGAGACACCGCCTCCGGCGCCATCGCACCATCCTGCCTGGGACGGGGCCACCGACGGTTTCATCGAGGAGCCCCCGGACGATGAAGCTGCTGAGGAGATGTGGGGCGGCTCCGATGACGCAGGAGCATCGACCTGGCCTGCGGCGACGGCGAGCGACGCGTCGGCGGCTGGTGCGGCTGCCGGTGATAGGTCGGCCGCTGACTCATCGGTCGGTGATACGTCGGCCGGCGACGCCTCGGCCAGTGATGCCTCGGCCTTCCACACCTTCAGTTCGCCGCCGCCCGTTCCCGCGTTCGCGCGATCCTCCGGAACACCCACCCGGGGCCACCAGGCGAGCCCCTCTGGGCCTGCTGATTCACCCCATGCTGCGGATCTCGGGGCCGGAACCGGCAGCGCAGCCTCTCCAGCGGCGGCGGGGCATATCGCTGGGATTCGCGAACGGCTGGCCCAGCGCCGGGACGGCGGCAGTGCCGAGGATCAGTCACCCCACCAGCCAGGGGCCGGTCAACGGTCCGCTGCCGCCGCTGCTCCGGCTGAGGGCCCAGCCAGTGCCGGATCCGCCGCTTCGGCAGACAGCCCCTCAGGCAGTGCAGCGGCGCCCCCCACGGCCGAGGTCGAAGACATCGCCAGCGACGACGACGTCGAAATCGAGCACTCTGGAGTGTTCGGCCGCCGGGCCATCGAACGCATCCTCGACGGCACGCTCATGGAGGAGCAGCGACTGAACGAGTAGACCGCGCCTCAGCGGCCATCGTGCTCTTCGGGGGGACACCGAGGCCGAGGGGACACCAAGGCCGAAAGGATGAGCTGCGGCGCACTAGAATGGGGCAGTCTCCTCGAGGCTCCGCACGCGACACCCGTCTCGCCTCGTCGAACTCCCGGGGCATTCCACCGCCCCGGCCCGCACCAGCAGGAAGGTCCGATCACAGCAGTGTATGAAGGCGCAGTCCAAGACCTCATCGATGAACTCGGGCGCCTGCCGGGCATCGGACCGAAATCCGCCCAGCGGGTGGCCTTCCATATCCTCGAAGCCGACGCTGAGGATATGAAACGCCTGGCCGAGGCGATCACCACCGTCAAGGAGAAGGTCAAGTTCTGCGAGATCTGCTTCAACGTCTCGGAGGACGCCACCTGCCGCATCTGCCAGGACACCCGCAGGGATCAGACGGTGATCTGTGTCGTCGAAGAGTCCAAGGACGTCATGGCCATCGAGCGCACGCGCTCCTTCCGGGGCCGCTACCACGTGCTCGGCGGGGCGATCAGCCCGATAGCCGGCATCGGTCCGGACCAGCTCCACATCCGCGAGCTCCTGAACCGACTCTCCGACGAGACCATCACTGAGATCGTGATCGCCACCGATCCCAATCTGGAAGGCGAAGCCACCGCCACCTATCTGGTGCGGATGCTCAAGCCGCTGGGAATCACGCTGACCAGGCTCGCCTCCGGCCTGCCCGTGGGAGGAGACCTCGAATACGCCGACGATGTCACTCTCGGCCGCGCTTTCGAAGGACGCCGGGCACTGAGCTGACCCCCCAGGGGCCGAGCTCCGCGCGCCTCGCCGAGCGCAACCACCTGCGGGTTACGGAAATGTTATATCAGCATCTCCGCAGAATTCATCGAAAATATTGCTGTCCTGACAATAACTCGCGCTCCCCGCGCTACTCCCCCAGTGGGAGCGCATTCTGCCAATGTTCAGGCATTGGAGGGCTTTTATCACGAGATAATTTCTCCGCCTAGTTCGCCGCCATCTTTCGTGCAATTCAGATCACCTCAGTGTGTAAAGGTTAAGTAAATCTGCCCCGCGAAGCGTTGTGGGAGACCCGTCTGGCCCGTACGATCATCAGTACTCCAGCTGGCGCGTGCTCGCACGCGAGCTGCCCGGTCGAGGGGCCGAGCACCAGCTGACCTGCACCGACAGATGAGGCATAGGGGATATGACGCATAAGACTTCTCTCGCAGTCCGTACTACGGCGACCGGTTCGATCGTCCTGCTGGCGCTTGCCGGATGTGGATCCAACGGGGACAACGGAGGTGAGGGCGACGGCGACACCCTGAACATCGCGCTCTTCGGAGAAGAGCCCTATTCCTGGCTCGACGACAGCGGTGAGCCGACCGGCGCTACGATCGCCGTGGCAGAGGAAATCTTCGGCGAGCGCATGGGATATGACATCGAAGTCGAACAGACCGATTGGGACAACCTCATCCCCGGCCTGAACGCTGGGAACTGGGATGTCGTCTCGGCCGGCATGTCAATCAACGCCGACCGCTGCGCCGAGGCGGAGTTCGGGGAGCCGGAACTCCTCTACACCACCTCCTTGCTCGTGGAAGAGGGCAACCCGCTCGACGTCAACGACTTCGACGATCTCCTCGAGGCCCAGGAATCCGGGGAGAACATCGACGTCGTCGCCCTGACCGGTGGCGTGGAGGCGCCGTGGATGGACGATATGGGCATCGACTACGAAGGCGTCGGCAATGCCCAGGACGGCATTGACTTCGTCGAAGGTGAACGCGCAGACGTCTTCGCCCTGACGGCCATCTCGCTGAGCACTATGGCCGGGGACAGCGACTCGATGGATGTCACTGAGCCCTTCTCCCACGAACTGTCCGTAGGCGCCCACACCTTCCGCCCGGAGGACGACGACCTGCGAGAGGAGTTCAATGAGCACCTCAATGAGCTCAAGGAGTCCGGCGAGTACCTCGACATCGTGAGCGAGTTCGGCTTCACCGAGGACGAGATGCCTCCAGCCGACCTGACCGCCCAGGAGCTCTGCGATGAGGACCCAGCCGAGCTGACGGAGGAGTACCTCGATAACTAAAGAAGTCCAGCAGTTCTGCGCCGGGTGCGCTACGGGAGTATCCCACAGCGGACCCGGCACAGACTGTCCTGGCGAGCGTGTTCTGGCACCTAGCTGAGGGGAACCAATACCGGCATGGCGTGGCTCGAGGAGCAGCAGCAGAACTTCGAGGTCGTGATCAACTGGTCCGACCGCCTGCTCGAAGGTCTGCTCACCACCGTTCAACTGACTCTCTACGGTGGTGCCGTCGCTTTCGTCATCGCCGTCGTCCTCGGGCTCGCAGCAGGCAGTCCCAGCCTGTGGCTGCGCGGGCCGGCACGGGTCATCATCGAGTTCTTCCGCGGGATCTCCCTGCTGGTCCTGCTCTTCTGGATGGTCTACGTCCTGCCGCTGTTCTGGATGTCGAACCCCGACCTCCCAGGCGAGGGCTTCATCAGGAACACCTTCCTCATCGGCGTCCTCGCGCTGGGGATCAACTACGGCGCCTATGGCGCCGAGGCCGTGCGCGCCTCGCTCACCACGGTGGCCAAGGGCCAGTGGGAGGCGACGACGGCGCTGTCGATGTCCTGGCCCCATAAGATGCGCCGGGTCATCTTCCCGCAGGCCTGGGCACTGATGCTGCCCTCGCTGGCGAATCTGTGGATCCACCTGCTCAAAGGCAGCGCTATCGTCTACATCCTCCCCGGGGTGAATGATCTGACCTTCGAACTGAACAACCTCCGCCGTCCCACCGACATCTGGTTCTCCCACGCGCTGGTAGGCCTGGTGAGCTACTTCATCCTGGCGCTGATCCTCACCTTCTTCATGAGGGCGCTCGAAACCCGCGCCAAGCACCGGCTCGGCAGAGGCCCCTCGCTGCGTGAGGCCCTCTCCCCCCGGCTGGCTCCGAACCGGGCGACACAAGGCCCAGGGTCCGACCCGGACGCCGAGACAGAACGCGACCGTGCCGCTGCGCAGATCGTGAGCCGTTCGCATAAGGGGGGCCAGTGATGAACCTCGCCTCCATCATGGCCCAGGAGGCCGACCTCCCCGCTGATCAGGAGACCGCCGGACCCTGGTTCGACATCGGCTTCGCCATCGACATCCTGCCCGATATGCTCTTGGCCTTCCTCCAGGTCACTTTGGTGGTCACGGTCCTGGGCACGCTCATCGCGGCCGTTCTGGGGCTTGTCATCGCCAT
>DXGD01000440.1 GCA_019114115.1 Candidatus Nesterenkonia stercoripullorum | reverse complement strand
GTTTCACGCGCTCAGCCCGCTCTTCTTTGGAGACACCCGCGATCTTCAGGGCGAAGCCCATGTTCTCAGCCACTGACATGTGGGGATACAGCGCGTAGTTCTGGAACACCATGGCGATGTCGCGGTCCTTCGGGGATACGTTCGAGACGTCGTCGCCGCCGATGAGGATGCGGCCGTCATTGACCTCCTCGAGTCCGGCGAGCATGCGCAGCGCGGTGGACTTACCGCAGCCGGAGGGGCCCACGAGGACCAGGAACTCGCCGTCCTGGATCTCTAGCTTCAGCTCGTTGATTGCGGGTCGAGCGCCCGAGGTGTAGATCCGGCTGGCGGAGTCATAGGTCACTGAGGCCATGGTGATATGTCCCTTTCACGGGCAGGTACGTGCCCGACGATCCGTTGTGAAAAGTGGTTGTGGTCAGCTGAGATACGACCAGTGTCGTGCATCACAGCTAGGTGAATCACATCACAACCTGTCGGCAATGTCCATAAAGCCCCGTCACAGAGCGACATCACGCAGACGCCTCAGCGTGGCCGGCGCGGGGCGTTCTCGCGCTCCCGGACGCGCTCTGCAGTCACCTCACTCAGGACACGACGGCGCCCCGGCCAGCAGTGCCGGCCGGGGCGCCGAAGGCGTGAGCTCCAGGGGAGCGCTGCCTCAGTCCTCTTCGATGATCAGCGGGTACACGCCGTTCTCATCGTGGACTTCCTTGCCGGTCACCGGCGGGTTGAAGACGCACACCATGCGCGTCTCCTCTTCCACCTCGACGCGGTGCTTCTCGTGGCCGTCCAGCAGGTACAGGAACCCGTCGGTGATGTTGTGCTTCTCGCCTGTCTCCAGGTTCGTCAGGGTGCCTTTGCCGCCGACGCAGTACACGGCCTCCACGTGGTTGGCGTACCAGAACTCAGAGGTGGTCCCGGCTTTGATGTTGGTCTCGTGCAGGGAGAAGCCGACCTTCTCCTTGCCCAGCACCATCCGGCGCGAACGCCAGTTCCCGTGGTTGATATCCCGGTCGGTGCCGTTGAGATCATCGATATGCAAGGTGTACATAGAACTCCTCAGGTATGGAAACGTATGTGGTCAATGTATCGCCGCGGCGCCTGCCTGATACTTCCGACGACGACGTCGCCCGACAGCCCTCGGCGCCCGACAGCCCTCGTGGCCTGGCAGCAGGCCTGACGGCCCTCGTCGCCCGGCACCAGCGGCAGACGATGGATCAGTGCGGGGCGCGCAGCCGAGAGGGCTCGTCCGACTGGCCGGTGGCCGCCAGGACCGCGTCCTCAATGATGGCAACGCCCTTGTGCAGATCCTCGGAGCTGATGGTCAGCGGTGGCATGATCTTGATGACCTCGTCCTTCGGCCCGGAGGTCTCCAGCAGCAGGTTGCGCTTATAGGCCTCGGCGGCAACCTTGCCGGCCGTATCCGCGTCAGGGAAGCAGATCCCCGTGAGGAATCCGCGCCCGCGGACTGTTGCACCGTTGACGTGCTCGGTGATCTTGGCCAGACCCTCGGCGAGCTCATCGATCTTGCCGGCCAGCTCGTTCTGGAACGCGTCATCGGACCAGAACAGCTCCAGTGCCCGGGCCGCCGTCACGAAGGCGAGGTTGTTGCCGCGGAAGGTGCCGTTGTGCTCGCCGCCCTCCCAGACGTCGAGCTCGCGGCGGAACAGCGTCAGGGCCATGGGCAGGCCGTAGCCGGAGATCGACTTGGAGACGCAGACGATGTCGGGGTGGATCCCGGCCTCCTCGAAGGAGAAGAAGCGGCCGGTGCGTCCGCAGCCGGCTTGGACGTCGTCGACGATCAGCAGGATCTGGTGACGGCGCAGCAGATCGGCCAGCGCCTTCAGCCAGGACAGCCGGGCGGCGTTCAGCCCGCCCTCGCCCTGGACGGTCTCCACGATGACGGCAGCAGGCTTGTCGACGCCGGAGCCGGAGTCCTCGAGGACCTTCTCAAGCCAGATGAAGTCCGGGATGTCGCCGTCGAAGTAGTCGTCGTAGGGAATCTTCGAGGAGTTGGTCAGCGGGATGCCCGCGCCGCGGCGCTTCATCGAGTTGCCCGTCACCGACAGTGCGCCCAGCGTCATGCCGTGGAAGGCGTTGGTGAAGGAGAGGATGTGCTGGCGTCCGGTGACCTTTCGCGCCAGCTTCAGCGCCGCCTCAACCGTGTTGGTGCCTGTCGGGCCCGGGAACATGACCTTGTAGTCGAGGTTGCGCGGCTCGAGGATGATGCGCTCGAAGGTCTCCAGGAAGCGGCGCTTGGCCGGGGTCTTCATGTCCAGGGAGTGGGTGACGCCGTCGTTGGCCACATAGTCGACGATGAGGTCGCGCAGCTCAGGGTGGTTGTGGCCGTAGTTCAGCGCGCCGGCGCCGGAGAAGAAGTCCAGGTACCGCGTGCCGTGCTCGGTGTACTGGTATGCGCCGGAGGCCTTCTCGAAGCTCGCGGGCCAGTTCTTGCTGTAGCTGCGAACCTGGGATTCCCGGCTCTCGTAGATGTCTGTCGCCATGAAAACTGTCCTAACGTCTGTTCTGCTCACTGCGGAGCAGGTGGGAATGTCGGGTGCGGGTGTTTCCGGTCGGTATCTGTGCGGGTCAGTCGGTGTCTTACGTGGTGCCTGGGTCGAGGGCCGGGCTCAGGGCTTCAGTCGGCCTGCCAGCCGGTGTCGTGGCTGCTGCCCTCGAAGGCGAGTCTGGATGATGGGCCGCCTCAGTCTGCGGGCGAGGTTGCCGCAGCGCGTAGGGGCTCGACAGTGTAGAGGTCCTCTGCGGCATGGGCTTCGCCCGATTCCTCGGCCTTCGGGAAGAGGTCCTCCGTGAAGAGATCGGTGCGCACGATCTCTGCACCGTGATTCCGGGCCAAACCGGTGAACAGCGCGATCGAGGCGGCGTTGTCGGAGGTGATCGTGGTCTCGAGCCGCTGCGCCCCAGAACGGGCGACGACGTCGTCGAGCATGCGCGAGGCGAGTCCGCGGCCGCGGAAGGCGGCATCCACGGCAACCTGCCAGATGAACAGCGTGTCCGCGCGACCCGGTTTGAGGTAGCCGGTGATGAAGCCGGCCGGCTCGCCGTCGACGGTGGCCACAACTGAGGTGGCGGAGAAGTCCTGGACCCACAGCAGGTACGCGTATGGCGTATTGACGTCGAGCACGCCGGTCCCGCGGGCGATGCGCCACAGGTCGGCTCCGTCTCCACGCGCCGGTGGTCGGAGGTCGATGCTTTCCCGGGTCTGGGCAGGGTGGCCCTCAGTGGTCGCCATTGGTCCAAGAGTAGTAACTCCATATGGGGATTCAACCGGCAGGCGACGTTGCGGGCCCTGTTGGCGGGGGTAGAACCGGGTGGTGAATCATTATTCTGCGGATAAACGCTGGCCATTCCCGCCTACTGCGATAAGGGCGATGGAGGGACCGCGAGGATTCTGCATATGAATTCTCACACTGTAATAGTGCTGTAATGTGAAATTCAAAGAAATAGCATAGATTATGCGATGTGAGTCACGTTCCGCGGGCCCGCACGGCCCTGCCGCCCCGCACAGCCCCACCCGGACTGCCCCACACCGCCACCCCCGGGTCCGACCGTGCTCAGCTTCTCCCCGATGGCGCAGACGATGCCGCCTGAGTCAAGCCCCTGACGCCCGTTGCCGACCGGTCACTGCTATCAGTGAACATGTGCCCAGTGTTCTCTGGTGCGGGATGACGCGACTGTACGCACTGAGTAGTGTGGGCACTGGAAGGACGCTGGCTCCCGAGGCGATGACGTTCCCGGGTGTTCCAGGACCTTCGCCAATGAGTCGTCTAGGAAAAGGATGCGCCATGGGACTTGGAGATAAGATCAGCAACTCGGCCGAGAAGCTCAGCGGGAGTGCGAAGGAAGCCGCAGGTAAGGCGACCGGCGACCGCGAGACTCAGGCTGAAGGCACCGGTGAGAAGGTCAAAGGCCAGGCCAAGCAGGCCGGCGAGAAGGTCAAAGAGACGTTGTCTGACGCCAAGGACTCGGCCGCAGGTCTTGCCAGTGGCTTGAAGAACGACAACGAAGAGGGCAAGGACAGCTAAGCGCGCCTGCCGATATGCCCGGCCACTGGGTCCGGGCGAACAGCGAAAGTGCCGGGCCTGATGGCCTGGCACTTTCGTGTCTAACGGGATCTCTGCGGTGGCGCGCCCGTGTCAGCGTTTCGTGCCAGCTGCCTCCCACTCAGTCGCGCATGAGCGTAGCCGCCAGCGCCAGCAGGCTCTCCTCGGTCCCGCGCCCCCCGATCAGTTGGACTGACCAGCTGAGACCCCGGTCATCGGAGTGCATCGGCACGTTGACCGCTGGGAGCCCCAGTACGTTGACCACTGAGCTGTACGGAGTGAACCTGCACTGCTGGCGGTAGTTCTCCTCCGGTTCCATACTGCTGAACCAGCCGATTTCAGGCGGGGCGAAGGCCAGCATCGGCGTCATGAGCACATCAGCCCCGCCCAGGCAACGCTCGGGCACATCGGCATAGGCCTGGAGGTGGGCGATGGCGGCGCTGGTCTCCTCAGCGCTGCGGGCCCGAGACAGCTCGATGAAGTGCCGTGTCAGCGGCGCTACCCTCGATTCCTGGTCGGGACTCAGCGGAGCATCGGCCAGAGCGGAAGTCCACAGTGTGCGGAAACTCCGGTGGTAGTCGGGAGGCCAGATATCACTGCCCGGGACATGTGCCGCGCCTGCCGGCCCTTGGGCAGTGTCACGGCCCGTGCCACCGCCTTTGGCGGGACGTCCTTCTGCCCCGGAAACCCGGTGGCCCGCATCGCGAGCCGCCGTGATCCCCTTCTCCAGGGCCTCGACGGCCGGTTCTTCCAGGGTGATGTCCACGTCAGGGGAGAACGGTGAGCGTGTGTCCACGGCGATGCTCAGCGGCGGCCCGTCGCCCGCGGCGCGCTGCAGCGCAGTGCGGACCGTGCGCATCGCAGGGCCCTCGGACAGACCGTCAGCCCCCAGTTCCACGCTGAACGCGTGACCTGCCATGACGTCGAAGAGCAGGGCAGCGTCGTGGGCAGTTCGCGCGATAGGGCCAGAGACCCCCAGGTTCCGCACCGAGCTGTCCTGCTGGTCCGTAGGGAGTCTGCCGCGCCCGGGCTTGAGGCCGACCAGGCCGCAGGCTGCCGCGGGTATCCGGACGGATCCGCCGCCGTCGTTCCCGGGGGCGAAGGGAAGGATCCCGGCTGCGACCGCGGTCGCTCCACCCCCGGTGGACCCGCCGGAGGTGCGGGCGGGATCCAGCGGATTGCGCGCCGGCGCGGAGATCGTGTTCTCGGAATAGCAGGGCAGCCCGAACTCCGGCACCTGGGTCTTGCCGACCGAGACGCCCCCCGCGTGATGCACTCTTCGCACACCCGGATCATCGTGGTGGGCGACCCGGTGCGGTACGGCTTCGCTGCCCCGCGTGGTGGGCATCCCGGCGACGTCGAGCAGGTCCTTGAAGGCGATGGGCAGGCCTGCCAGCGGATTGCGACGGGCGAATGCCAGCGCCGCGGGTTCACGGCCGTCATGTCCCTCTGTCGCGCTGGCTGTACGAGGTGAGGGCGAACCGAGGGACAGGCTCCGCACGGCGTCGATCTCCTCGGCCCGAGCGAGCGAGGCATCCGGATCGAGGTGGATGAAGGCCCCGAGACTCATGTGGGCTGCTGCTGAGGTCAGCGCCATCGTGCTCAGCTCCACCGCTGTCACGTCGCCGGTGATGAGGGCCTCACGCCAGCTCAGCGCATCAGCTCGGCGGAAATCAGCGTGGGTCGTATCTTTGGCTGCGTCCACGGCGAGGGTGGAGGCTTCGTGTTTTCGCGCCATTACCTCACGATACACATCATCTGCTGCGACGTATCTGCTGCGACCATCTGCTGTGACGCGTGAGGCTGTGGAGAACAGTTCGAGGCGACGCCAGTTCGCGGTACTGTGGTCGATGCAGAGAAGAGACCACGAAGGAGGGCTCCATGTCCGATTTCCCCACTATCCAAGCGGCCGACGTTCCCGAGGGCGGCCGCCTGCTCGATGTTCGCGAGAATGACGAGTATGCCGCCGGCCACGCCCCGGACGCCGTGCACATTCCTGTGGACGAGATGCCCGTCCGGTTCGAGGAGCTGGATCCTGATGAGGACTACTACGTCATCTGCCGCACCGGGGGCCGCGCGGTGAAGATCGCGGGCTGGCTGACCGCGCAGGGATACTCGGCCGTCTTCGTCACTGATGGCATGGGAGGCTGGCTCGAAGCCGGCCGCCCGCTGCGTTCTAGCACAGACGAGGAGCCGACCGTCAAATGACCAGTTCTGCTTCAGCCTCGCCGTCGGTCTTCCACTATGACCGGTACGCCTATCTGGGCCCGGCGGGAACCTTCACCGAGGCGGCCCTGCTCACCATGCCCGGTGCTGACAGCGCCGAGCGCATCCCGGCATCCTCTGTGCTGGCCGCTTTGGACATGGTGGAGCGCGGTGACGCGGACGCCGCCATGGTGCCCATCGAGAACTCGGTCGAAGGGGGCGTCACAGCCACTCTCGACGCGGTGTCGGTGGCGCATCGGCTGCATATCGTCGGTGAAGCGCTGGTGCCGATCACCTTCGTCGTCGCCTCTCGTGGTGCTCGCGAGCTCTCCGAGATCTCCACAGTCACCACGCATACCCATGGCTGGGCGCAGGTGCGTCAATGGGCTGAACGGACTATCCCGCAGGCCGCTTTCGTCCCTGCGTCCTCCACAGCGGCAGCGGCCCGCGCGCTCCTCCAGGAGGTCCCGACGGCCGACGCCGCAGTCTGCTCACCGCTCATCGCCGAGCAGCTGGGCCTGCATGTCGTGGCGGAGCAGGTCGAGGATGTGCCCGGTGCGGTCACCCGGTTCGCCCTGGTCGCCAAGCCGGGGCCGACGCCGTCGTTGACCGGGTCGGATAAGACGACGATCATGATCCCGCTGCCTCAGGACCGCGCCGGCGCTCTGATGGAACTGCTGGAGCATTTCTCCACGCGGGGCGTGAACCTGTGCCGCATTGAGTCGCGGCCCACGGGCGATGGCCTGGGCCAGTACTTCTTCTCCATCGACCTGGAAGGGCATATCGCGGAGGCTCGAGTCGCCGATGCGCTCGCCGGGATCCATCGGATGTCGCCCAACATTCGCTTTCTCGGGTCCTATGCGCGAGCCGATGGCAAAGCTCAGCGGGTGGGGGCCGACGTCAGCGAACAGGCGTTCAGCGCCGCAGGGGATTGGGTCGCCTCGCTGCAGGGCTGAGCGGCATGCGGGAAGAGGCCCAGCAGCGAGCCTGCACCGGACTGTGTCGGAGTCAGTGACGACGCTCAAGCTCCGGCGGGTCCCTGGCCTGGTTCGGTCAGCGGCCCTTAGTGGTTGCGCAGCGTGGTCACGCCGGTGACGCCGTTGACGATGAGCGAGCGGTGATGCGTCACGGCTTCCACCGCCAGCACATCCCCCACTGCATCGCCGTCGATCTGGAAGGGCATCGGCTCCTCCATGGTGATCCGGGCCCGGCGCGACTGCCGCACGGTCATGACCGGGATCTCCGCGGAGAAGCGGGTGACAGTTTTCGCGAGGATCTTCGCCCAGTCCCAGGCATGCCGAGGGGTGAAGAGCACGGCGTCCAGGTAGCCGTCGTCGAACTGTGCCGAGGGCACTAGGACCATGCCCGCTTGGAGCGAGCCGCAATTGGCGAGCAGGACGGAGCGGACCTTGTGTGAGGTCGGCTCCTCGCCGTCGAGGGAGATTGTGACGTTCCTGCGGGCACCCATGATGTGACGTGCGCCGGCTTCTCCATAGGCGAGCCAGCCGGCGCGCTCTTTGAGGTCGTCCCGGGTATCGCCCATGACCTCGGCGTCGAGCCCGCCACCGGCGATGACCAGTGAGATTTCGCGCTCCACAACCGCCGATTCGCGTTCCTCCGAACCGGGCGCGCGCTCGAGCTCCAGCTCGACAGTGTCGACCGTGTATCCGCGACCGTGAATGGCTTCCTGCACGCAGGAATTCAAATTCTGCACCGGCAGGCCCATATTGCGGGCGAACAGGTTCCCCGTACCCAGTGGAATGACGCCAAGGGCGACTTCGGTGCCGTTGAGCACTGAGGCCACCGCCCGGACCGTGCCGTCGCCTCCGGCAGCCAAGACGATATCGGCACCCTGCTCCACGGCCTCGCGGGCGGCGCCGCGTCCGGCGTCCTCAGCTTCGGAGGCGAAGATCACCGGAGCAGCCAGACCAGTGCTGGAGCAGGTGGAGTGCACGAGACGGATGACGACTTCGGCTTCGAGTTTGGTCGGATTGATGACCAGAGCGACCCGCCGCGCCTGAGGAGAGAGCATCCCTGTGCGTGCTGCGACATGGGCTGCCTCGTCGAGCTCCGCCACTTCGCGGGTGAGCCGGCGGACGCTGAGCAGCAGCCGCCCGGCCACGACCGCGAGGAGGACCACGAGGGCACAGCTGACTGCCAGCGCCCAGGTAAGAGTCGAAGTGGTCATGGTAGATCAGTCTATGACGTGGAGGCGGTGCCCCGCCCGCCCAGGTCTCGTGGTCTAGGCCACTGCGCGGCGCCTCCGCAGTGTTCACGCCGAAGACGGGCGATTCCCGTTAGTCTTAGGGGGTGATCGACATCAAGGACCTCATCGAGAACCCGCAGAAGTACGTGGAGAGCCAGCGTGCCCGGCAGGCTGACGAATCCGCCGTGGACGCGCTCATCGCCGCGCAGAAGACCCGAGCGGCAGCGATCTCCCGGTTCGAATCTCTGCGCGCACAGCAGAAATCCTTCGGGAAGTCCGTGGCGCAGGCCGAAGGCGAGGAGAAGCAGCGCCTGCTCGGCGAGGTCAAAGAACTCTCCGCGGCGGTGAAGGCCGCCGATGTTCAGTCCGATGAGGCCGAGGCCGCTCTGCAGAAGCTCCAGTCCGCCTTCCCCAACCTCATCCACGACGGCGTACCGGCCGGCGGTGAGGACGACTCCGTCACGCTGCGCACCGAGGGCGCTCGGCGGGATTTCAGCGCGGAGGGCTTCACCCCCAAGGACCACCTGGAGCTGGCCGAACTGCTGGGGGCCGTCGATATGGAGCGGGGCGCGAAAGTCTCGGGTGCGAGGTTCTATTTCCTCCGCGGGATCGGTGCCCGTCTGGAGCTGGCGATGATGCAGATGGGCCTGGACCAGGCCCTGGAGGCCGGGTTCACACCCGTGATCCCGCCTACCCTGGTGCGTCCCGAGACCATGTCCGGCACCGGGTTCGACGTCGAGCACGATGACGAGATCTACCGCCTGGAACGCGACGACCTGTATCTGGTGGGGACCTCCGAGGTGGCGCTGGCCGGGTACTACGCCGGTGAGATCGTGGACCTCGGCACCGGTCCGCAGCGCATGGCCGGGTGGTCCACGTGCTACCGACGCGAAGCCGGATCGCATGGCAAGGACACCCGCGGCATCCTGCGCGTGCACCAGTTCAACAAGCTCGAGATGTTCGTCTACTGCTCGCCCGAGGACGCCGCAGCCGAACACGAGCGGCTGCTGGCCTGGGAGGAGCAGATGCTCGCCAAGATGGAGCTGCCCTACCGCGTGGTGGACATCGCAGCAGGCGATCTGGGTCTCTCGGCGGCGAGGAAGTTCGACTGCGAGGCGTGGATCCCGTCCCAGCAGACCTACCGCGAACTCACCTCAGCCTCAGACTGCACGACATTCCAGGCCCGACGGCTCAACATCCGGGAGCGCACAGCCGCCTCGGACGGCTCCAAGGGCTCGACGCGTCCGGTCGCCACGCTCAACGGCACGCTCGCGACGACGCGGTGGCTTGTCGCCATCCTGGAGAACCATCAGCTCCCAGACGGCTCAGTGCGGGTGCCGGAGGCGCTTCGGCCCTATCTCGGAGGCCAGGAGGTCATCGCGCCGCTGAGCTGAGGTTTTAAGCTCGAAGCATGAACATTTGTGCTTGACGATTGTTATGGCTGCACTACGATAGTGATGGAAGTCTCGCGAGAATATGCTGGCGGGGCGCTGTCCTACCACCAGTAATCACGCTGTGCAGCGTCACGGTGTGGCGAAGGAGTCATCTATGAGCACACGTACATGGCGGATCGTCGTCGGCGGCGATGACGCGGGCTACGACTACAAGGAAGCCCTGAAAGCTGACCTGGAGGCCGACTCGCGGGTCGCGTCGGTGGCCGACGTCGGTGTCGGCTCGGACGAGTCCACGCCCTACCCCAATGTCGCCATCGCGGCGGCTCAGATGGTGGCCCGTGGCGAGGCTGACCGCGCGCTGCTGGTCTGCGGCACCGGCCTCGGAGTGGCGATCTCGGCCAACAAGGTCGAGGGAATCCGCGCGGTCACCGCGCACGACCCCTTCTCCGTGGAGCGTTCCGTGCTCTCCAATGACGCGCAGGTGCTGTGCATGGGCCAGCGCGTGATCGGCAAAGAGCTCGCCCGCAAGCTGGTTCAAGGCTGGCTGGACTACGAGTTCGACACCTCGAGCGCCTCGGCTGCCAAGGTCCAGGCCATCACCGACTACGAGGAGACCGGTAGCTGCGGCTGACCTGAGTACTCAGCCTTTTCCCCGACGCCGGGCACTTGAGAGATCAGGTGCCCGGCGTTTCTGTGTCCGGCGGGCAGGCCGTGCGTCAGCAGAGCCTGCGGGCGAGAGGACGAGGACAGCGTCGGTGCATTTTGGTCCACCGGTTGACCAATTTATCCGATCATGGCATGCTCGTGTCAGAAGCTCATGTAACGCGGCTCACAGTTTGGAGGAGTGCATGGACGACGGCATCCGGAGTCACCTGCCGCTGGCAGGGGAGCAGATCATCGTCACCGGCGCCGGATCGGGCATCGGTGCCGCCACTGCCGTGCTGGCTGCGGCG
Organism: Candidatus Nesterenkonia stercoripullorum; assembly: GCA_019114115.1. Classification (GTDB taxonomy): domain Bacteria; phylum Actinomycetota; class Actinomycetes; order Actinomycetales; family Micrococcaceae; genus Nesterenkonia; species Nesterenkonia stercoripullorum. The sequence continues at coordinate 1,813 of DXGD01000440.1, read as the reverse complement.
AAAGGGGCTGAGGTCGCCGCCGCCGATATCCACCGGGAGTCGGCCGAGGCCGTGTGCGGCCAGATCGCCGGCGGCGGCGGCCGCGCCATCGCTGTGGAGGTGGACGTCTCGGATGAGGCCCAGGTCGAGGCCATGATCTCGCGGACCGTGCAGGAGTTGGGCGGTCTGACCGGGATCGTGAATAACGCAGGGGTCATCGTCACCCGGCCGCTCACTGAGACCAGCGTCGAGGAATGGGATCGATGCCTGGACATCAACGCTCGAGGAGTCTTTCTCGGCTGCAAGCATGCGGTCCGGCATTTCCTGGACCGAGGGATTGCGGGCTCGATCGTGAATACGGGCTCGATCTCTGCGCTCACCGGCCAGCACGGTCAGGCCGCCTACGCGGCGTCCAAGGGCGCCATCGTGCAGTTGACGAGGCAGATCGCCGTCGAGCACGCTGCGCACGGCATCCGGTGCAACTCCGTGGGGCCGGGTTCAGTGCATTCTGCGGTGCTGAGCTCATTCCTGGCGAGTCAGCCGGACCCCGGCGCCGCAGAGGCCTCGCTGGCGGCCCAGCACCCAGTCGGACGGATCGGGGACGCCGAGGAAGTGGCGGCGGCGAACTGCTTCCTGCTCTCCCGCGAGGCATCGTTCATCACCGGTACGAACCTCCAGGTCGACGGCGGGTACACGGCAGTCTGACCTGGCATTGCCCTGGAAATCCTGACGATCTGACACAGGAGTGATTGGTATGCGACACATCAGCGAGGTGCTCGCCCCGGACGCGGTCCTCGAGCGCATCGGGGGCGGAGCCACATGGTCAGAGGGGCCTTGCTGGATCGAGTCCTCGCAGACGCTGCGCTGGAGCGACATCCACGGAAACCGGATCCTGGAGTGCGATCCGCTGACGGGGGAGACTTCGGAGTACCGGCGCACCGTGGATTTCACCAACGGTCGCACGGTTCACCCCGACGGATACCTGCTGCAGTGCTCCCACGGAGGACGCCGGATAGAGGCTGATGTCGGCGGGGACGTCACTCCCGTGGCTTCCGGATGGAGCGGCGGTCGGTTCAATTCTCCGAACGATATCGTCGTGGCCTCCGATAGGAGTATCTGGTTCACCGATCCTCATTACGGGATCACTGTCGAGGGCGAAGGGCACCCTGGTGAGATGGAGTACGGGGGATGCTTCGTCTTCCGGGTGACACCTGCGTCATTCGGGCCTGAAGGTGCTGCGCGGTACTCCACCGAGGAGCGGCCCGCGGAGCCTGTGATCACGGATATGGAAGAGCCCAACGGGCTGGCGTTCTCACCCGATGAGTCCGTTCTCTACGTCTCCGACACCTCCGCCGTCCGACGTCCGGAGGGAGTCGGGAATCACCACGTGCGAGCCTACGACGTCGTGCATGAGGACGGTGCCGTCCGGTGCGTCAACGGTCGCACCCTCTTTGAAATCCCCGGAGGATTGCCGGACGGAATCCGGGTCGACGAGCATGGGCGGATCTGGAGCTCCGGCCCTGCCGGGGTGACGATTTTCTCCGCCGAGGGTGAGACGCTCGGCCATATCGCTGTCCCCGAGCTGGTCGGCAACCTTTGCTTCGGGGGGCCGTCCGGAACCGACCTCTTCATCGCCGCCACCACGAGCATTTACCGCATCCGGACGACCGTGCGCGACGCTGCGGCGCTGACGCGCTGAGGACGGATCAGTCCAGCTGAGGGCGTTGGAGCGGCCCGCCCTGCGCCCGACTGCACGCGCCCGACTGTCCCAGGTCGCGCACGATCGCTACTCGGCGCTGTGCCCTCTGGCTTTGGCGCTGAGGATTCGTTCGCT
>DXGD01000439.1 GCA_019114115.1 Candidatus Nesterenkonia stercoripullorum | reverse complement strand
GCATGACGCCGCGGGGCTTGACGATGTTGTAGCAGTAGAGCAGCTCGCCGCCGGAGGCGTGGCCGGACACGTGGATCTTCGCGTCGGCCTTCGAGATGACACGAGCGCCGAGCTTCATCAGGCCGTTGATGACCTTGAACACGGAGTTCTCGTTGCCGGGGATGAGCGAGGAGGCGAGGATGACGGTGTCGCCGTCGCCGACGTCGACGCGGTGGTTGCGGTTGGCCATCCGGGACAGGGCGGCCATCGGCTCACCCTGCGAGCCGGTGCACATGAGGACGATCTGGTCCTCGGGGTAGTCGTCGACCTTCTTGATGTCGATGAGCGTTCCGGCCGGCACGTTGAGGTAGCCGAGGTCTTCGGCGATCTTCATATTGCGCACCATGGAGCGGCCGACGAGGGCCACCTTGCGGCCATGCGCCGTGGCGGCGTTGAGCACCTGCTGCACACGGTGGACGTGGGAGGAGAACGAGGCGACGATGATGCGGCGCTCGGAGTTGCCGAAGTACTGGTCGATGACCGGGCCGATCTCCTTCTCCGGGGTCGTGAACCCGGGGACGTCGGCGTTGGTGGAGTCTGTCATGAACAGGTCGACGCCCTCTTTGCCGAGGTCCGAGAAGTGGCGCAGATCGGTGATCCGCCCGTCCAGGGGCAGCTGATCCATCTTGAAGTCGCCAGTGTGCAGGACCGTTCCGGCGGAGGTCCGGATGAATACCGCGAGCGCGTCCGGGATCGAGTGGTTCACGGCGACGAACTCGCAGCTGAACGGGGCGAGATCCTCGACGTCGCCCTCCCGCACAGCCAGCGTGTACGGCTTGATCCGGTGCTCGGCGAGCTTCGCCTCGATCAGCGCAAGCGTGAGCTGGGAGCCGATGAGCGGGATATCGGGCTTGCGGCGGAGCAGGTACGGCACCGCGCCGATGTGGTCCTCGTGCCCGTGGGTGAGCACCAGGCCGACGACGTCGTCGAGCCGGTCCTCGATGTAGCTGAAGTCCGGCAGGATGAGGTCCACACCGGGCTGCTCCTCCTCGGGGAAGAGGACACCGCAGTCGACGATGAGGAGTTTCCCGTCCAGCTCGAAGACCGCCATGTTCCGGCCGACCTCACCAAGACCTCCCAGCGGCACGATGCGCAGGGTGCCGTTCTTCAGTGCGGGCGGGGTCTGCAGGGGCTGTGCTGGCACGTGGAAAGTCCTCCTGGACGTCGGTACTGCGGTACGTTTTCTTCGGTGAGCTGGGGCGTCGGCGAGGTCGCCTGCCGAGCTCTCTCAGGCGGCTGTGACCGTGCGCTGAGCGTGTCTGATTCCTACGACGATTCTCTGAAGCGTCATCGGCATCTACAGGTCCCAGCCAGCTTCGCGGAGGTCGCTGAGCATGAGCGCCTGCTCCTGCTGATTGGCTTCCACCAGCGGAAGCCGGACGTCGGTGTTGATGCGGTAGCCGAGCCAGTTCAGCACCTGCTTCGAGGCCACTGCCCCCTGCACTCGCGTCATCACGCCGCGGATGACGGGGCCGAGCTCGCTGTGGACGATGCGTGCTTCACGCAGCTCGTAGTTCAGCACCGCATCGATCATCCGGCGGAAATGCGGGGCTGCCGCGTGCGCCGTCACCGAGACGACGCCGACGGCGCCCATCGCCATCCACGCCAGGACATTCTGATCGTCACCGGAGTAGATCTCCAGCTCCGTCTTGGTCAGCACCTCGGTCGTGGCGGTGATGTCATTCTTGGCATCCTTGAGCGACATGATCCGCGGATGCTCCGAAAGTCGCAGGATCGTCTCGGTCTGGATCGGGATGCCGGAGCGGCCCGGGATGTCATAGATCATCAAGGGAAGATCGGCGGCATTGGCCACAGCCGTGAAATGCGCGAACACACCGTCCTGGCTGGGCTTGTTGTAGTAAGGGGTCACCACGAGCTGGCCGTCGGCGCCAGCGCGTTCTGCGCGGCGGGCCATCTCCAGGTCATGGGAGGTGTGATTCGTCGAGGTCCCGGCGATGATCTTCGCCCGGTCTCCCACGGCAGACTTCGCCGCCCATACCAGCCCTTCCTTCTCGTGGTCCTCCAACGTGGAGGTCTCACCGGTCGTGCCGGAGACGACCAAGGAATCGTTGCCTTCGTCGACCAAGCGTGTGGCCAGGGCCTCGAAAGCGTCGTAGTCCACGCGGTCGTCTTTGGTGAAGGGGGTGACCATCGCCGTGATGAGGTGCCCGAAATGGGGGTCGGTCAGGTCCGGGTGCTTGACCTCACCTTCCGCGAGATACGGGTCGAACTCGTGCGTGGACTCGTTGATGCTTGCCATAGGCAGTAGCCTACCTTCTGTGACCCCGGCCAGCACTGCCCGTGAGAGCAGAAGAAGCGTGTCTTCTCCAAGGATCGCCGGAGTCGACGTCGCCCGTGGACTCGCGCTGCTGGGGATGATGGCCGCGCATGTGCTGGTGATCTCAGATCCGGTCACCGGCGAGCCCACGCTGACCGGCTGGCTGGCCACCGGGCGGCCCTCCGCGCTGTTCGCCCTTCTGGCGGGCGTCGGGCTGGCACTGATGACCGGCGGCACCCGGCCTGCACGGGACCCAGCGAAGGTGCGCTGGAACCGCGCGGTGATCGCGACCCGTGCCGGGCTGGTCGTGCTGACTGGCCTGCTGCTGGCGATGCTCGACGCCGGGGTCGCTATCATCCTGGTGCACTACGGCGTGCTGTTCATCCTGGCGCTGCCTTTCCTGCGCCTGCGTGCCCGGGCTCTGTGGTGGATCGCTGCGGGCTGGGTGACCCTGGCGCCGGTGCTGTACTGGGCCCTGCACAACGAGCTGCGGAGCACATTGGAGGGATTCCCCGACTACTGGCGACTCTGGCATTCCCCGACGCCCTTGGACCTGGCCGATCCTGCCCTGCTGGGCATGGACCTTGCTCTCACCGGCTATTACCCGCTGTTGCTGTGGCCCGCCTACCTTTTCGCGGGAATGGCAGCCGGTCGCTCTGACCTGGGGTCGCGGGCCGTGGCCGTGAGGTTGCTGGTGATCGGCGGGCTGCTGGCCATCGTCAGCCAGGCCATCAGCTGGTCCATGATCCATGCCACCGGGCTCCTCCCCGACTATGCCCAGCGCTTCGTCCAGCCCGAGGGGATAGTCCGCGGGGAACTCCTCACTGGCACGCACACGCTGCCGTTGATCACTGATCCCCGCTGGTTCCTGCTAGCCACTCCGCATGAAGGCTCCACGATGGACCTGGTGCACACCCTGGGTTGCGCGCTTGCCGTGCTCGGCGCGTGCTTGCTGGTGCTGCCCGCGCTGCGCGCTGTCCTGACCCCCTTGGCTGGTGCAGGTGCTATGCCGCTGACGCTGTACGCCGGCCACCTGCTGATCCTCTTCGCCTGGCGCGGAGAGCTCGCGCCGAGCTGGGCCGAAGAAGTCAGCCCGGCCATGATGATGGCCTCGCTCACCGCCCTTGCCCTGGCGGGGGGCCTGGTCAAGGCCCGCCTGGGCCGGCGCGGACCGCTCGAAAGCCTCATCCACAGTGCCGGAACCACAGTGGCCGGGCCGCGGCCCTCTGGCCCATGACCGCTAGCCCATGACCGGGCTCCGGCCCCTGGCTCAGGGCCACCGGGCCAGGCCAGGGGGGCCGGGGCACGGAGCCCGGAACGGGACGATAGGCTGGGGTCATGACTGAAGCAGCTATACGCGTCGCCGTGCTGGGCGCGCGCGGGAGG
>DXGD01000438.1 GCA_019114115.1 Candidatus Nesterenkonia stercoripullorum | reverse complement strand
GCGAAGAAGCCAGCCGGCGCGCGGCTCAGCCGGCTCCCCTTCACCGCAGCGAACATCACGGTCTGCTCCCCCGGCGGTCTTCACTGGCGGGCTGGAGATGACAGTTGACGCGAAGTCGCGCCCAGTCACTTTGACCTGGCAGGGGCTGAGATATCACGTGGTGGCCAAACCTGTGCGCTGGTTCGAAAGACGGCCCTGGTGGATTGAGGAAAGCCGGGCCGAGCGCGGGCGGGAAGGCTTGGTCGACTACGAGATCTGGAGAGTGCAGATCGTCCCTGAGCGTTCCCCTTCCGCGCAGGCACGGACTATAGACGTCAGTCGTCATGGCAGGGCTGAACGGTGGAGGGTGGTTCGCCTTCATGACGCAGCTGCCTGAGCCGGCCTGCAGCACGGCCGTCTGATGTCCCCGTTCGTCCACCTCCATGTCGCCAGCTGCTACAGCAGTCATTTCGGGACGAGCACTCCGGATGCTCTTGTGGCTCAGGCTGCTGCGGACGGAGCGTTCGCCGCCGCGGTGACTGACCGGGATGGCCTGTATGGGGCTGCCAAGCATGTCGCCGCCTGCGTCCGATACGGCCTTGCCCCCATCCTGGGTGCCAATATCGCAGTGGCCGACCGCGGCCGGGTAGTCGTATTGGCCCACGGCTCAGCGGCGGGGTACCGCGCTTTGAACCGCGCTGTCTCGGCAGCTCACCATGCTCCCGAGACAGCGATCTCCCTTGCCGATCTCGCTGCGCTGGCACGGCCAGCCCCCGAAACTGGTGATCCCAGCACAGTTCAGTCCAGCACCGCCCAGTCCAGTCCAGTCCAGCCCGGGCCCAAACTCGAGGAGGTCTCCGAGGCCCTCAGTCCCAGGCTGTTCGTCCTGGTGGGGCCGGAGAGCGACGTCGGCCAGGCGGCTGCGCAGCGGCAGTACCTCACATCTGCCCAGCTGCTGGCGCAATGGAAGGACGCCCTCCCGGCCAGGGGTGTATATGGAGAAGCCGTCTCTCACCTGACTCCCCCGGGTGAATCGTATTCCACCGCGCATGCTGTGCGTATGCTGCGCACTGCCGCGAAAGCAGGCGTTCCCTCTGTGCTCACCAATGCCGTCCGGCTTCTGGGCACTGACGATGCTGCCACTGCCGATGTTCTCGATGCTGTGCGCCTGCTGGAGGACCTGCAGTCAGTGCCCACACTGCAGCCCAACGCCCAGGGCTGGCTGAAGCCTCCGGCGGATATGGCGATGATTGCCGAAGAGATCTGCGAGGATCTTCCGGAGGGGTCCCTCACGGCCAGCGCGCTGCTTCATACCACCGTCGAGCTGGCCGGTCAGTGCGCCCTGGACCCGGCCAGGCATATCGGGTGGAGAACTCCTAAAGTCCCAGAGGCCAGCGTCATCGGTATCGCCGGTGATCCTATGGAGGAGCTTCGTCAGCGTTGCCACCGGGGGCTGGGAGAGCGGTTGGACAGGGAAGACGTGCGTGCTCGTCTGAATCATGAGCTCCAGGTCATCGAGCAGCTAGGGTTTGCGAGCTATTTCCTCACCGTTGCCGAAGTCATGCGTCTCATTCGAGAGCTGGGTGTGCGAGCGGCGGCCAGAGGATCGGGTGTCTCCTCTTTGGTGGTCCATGCCTTGGGGATCAGCCCCATCGACCCGCTTGCTCATGGCCTCATCTTTGAGCGTTTCCTCTCCCAGCGGCGTTCGACCCTGCCGGATATCGACATCGACGTGGAATCTGCCCGACGGCTGGAGATCTATCACGCAGTGTTCGCACGTTTCGGGGCCGATCGTGTCACATTGATGAGCATGCAGAACTCGTATCGGATTCGCGGAGCTGTGCGCGATGCCGGCCTGGCCCTGGGGTTGCCGGAGGAGGAGATCGACGCCTTGGCCGAGATGATGTGGCGTTTTCCCGCAGCAGAGTTCCGGGAGGCGCTGGAGGAGAAGCCTGAGCTGCGCCGGCTGGCCGAGCGAGTCGAAACGGAACAGGTGACCGGAGGTCAGCAGCTGAACCTCCTCGTGGACCTGACAGAACGGCTGGACAGGCTGCCGCGACATATCTCAACGCACCCCTGCGGCGTCATTCTCGGAGATGCCTCGCTGCGTGAGCTTACGCCAGTTCAAGCCTCTGGAGTATCGGGCCTGCCCATGAGTCAGTATGACAAGGACGATATGGACCCGATGGGGTTCCTGAAGCTGGATATCCTTGGGGTCCGGATGCAGTCTGCCATTGCGTATGCTCTTCAGCAGATCCGCCTGACCGCTGGCGAGACGATTGACCTGGACGCTATCGACTATTCGGACCGCGCGACGTTCGAGATGATCCAATCGACCCATACGCTGGGTTGTTTCCAAATCGAAAGTCCAGGCCAGCGAGAATTGATCGGGAAACTGGTGCCGCAGAGCCTAGACGATCTGATCGTGGACATCTCCCTCTTCAGGCCCGGCCCTATGGGCTCTGGGATGGTCAGGCCCTATCTGGAACGACGTCATGGATTCGAGGCTGCCTCCTACCCGCATCCGGATTTGGCAGAGATCCTGGGCGAGACGCACGGCGTGGTCGTCTACCATGAGCAGGTTCTGCGGATCATCCATACTATGACCGGCTACGGGCTGGACCAGGCTGATGAGATGCGAAGGGCATTGGGCAGCTCGGCGCAGGAGGAGACTGAGCAACGTTTCCGGGCGGCTGCGGTGGGGCGGGGGTATTCCCAGACTGTCATCGAAGCGGTGTGGGAGATTCTCGCCCATTTCGGTTCCTTCGGTTTCTGCAAGGCCCACGGTGCTGCTTTTGCCGTGCCCACGTATCAGAGCTCCTGGCTGAAAACGCACTATCCGGTGGCCTTCCTGGCAGGGCTCTTCGAGCACGACCCCGGGATGTACCCATTGCGGCTTCTCGTGGCAGAAGCACGCCGGCTCGGCGTCGTGCTTCTGCCGATGGATATCAACAGCTCCACTGGCCACTATTATGTTGAGCGCATTTTCGCCTCAGGAGCGCGCGAGGGGAAGGGGCAGCACGACCAAGAACAGCACCCTGAGCAGCAGTGGGGCATCCGCATGGCGCTGAGCAGTCTGAAAGGGATCAGTCAGAACGAAGTGCATCGCATTGAGCGGGAGCAGCCTTTCGTCTCCATCGATGATGCGCTGAACCGGGCTCGGCTGAAGAACTCCACGGTGCGAGATCTGATCAGGGTCGGCGCGTTCGATGCACTCAGCGGTGGAGGGCCCGAAGATCGTGCTGCTCTGCTCGCTCGGTGCGAGCGGAGCCAGCCTCGTCCTGCCCGAGCGGCTCGTCACCAGGCCTATCGGCAACAAGCTCTGCCGTTAGCGGAGCTTCCGACCTCGGGCACACGCGCCCAGGTGTCACCTCAAGAGACCGCACCGCTGAGCACGGCCCAGATCGTGGCCACCGAGCTTGAACTGACTTCTATCGATGTGACCGGGCATGTGATGGAGAACCACCGTGACGCATTGGCAGCATGTGATGTCACGTATGCGGAGCGACTTCTCGACCTGCGCAACGGCGAGTGGGTGCGCGTTGCTGGCATTCGCGTGGCCACCCAGACCCCTCCGATGGCTTCGGGCAAGAGGGTGGTCTTCATCACCCTCGACGACGGCACCGGATGCGTCGACCTCAGCTTCTTCGACGAAGCCCAGAGCTCCAGCAGTGAGGCGCTCTTCACCGCTCAGCTGCTCATGGCGGAGGGCAGAATACGACGGACAGGCCCCCGTGCTGTCACTGTGCAGGCAGAACGGGCCTGGGATCTGCGGGACATGGGACCGACCGGAAGCCCCGGCTAGGGCCATGACGAGCGCCGATGGCAGCCTCGAGGATCGTTCAGAACGTGAGCTCCGGGAGGGCCCTTCTAGAGCAGAGCTGCCTCGACGACGAGTGGCAGGAGCATCACAGTGCAGACCAGAGGCACCAGCAAGCAGCCCAGCACGATGAAGGACTTCCACGGCACAGCAATCCCTGCACGGCGAAGCTGGTCAGCCCACAGCAGCGTGGCCAATGACGCCCACGGGGTCAGCAGCGGGCCTGCGTTGACGCCGATGAGCAGGGCGACCATCTCAGGGGCCGTGGTGACAGCAGGCTCAAGCAGCAGGTACGCCGGCAGGTTGTTGAGGACGTTGCTGGCCACCACGCCGCCTGCCGTCAGGGCGAAAAGCCCTGAAGCCTCCCCCTCGGTGCTCAGCGCCCGCGTCACGACGGCTTCAGCCCCCAGTGTGTGGAGCATATCCACCGCGACCACCAGCGTGAGGGCGAGCGCCATCGCACCCCAGGGCAGCAGACTCACGCGCAGTGGGGAACGATCCGTGAAGAGGAAGACACCGAAAAGCACAAGAGCGGCCGCGGAACTGGTGAGCCAGTACGGGATCGGCGTCGTCAGCAGAGGCAAAGCGATCATCAGCGTCACCGCGCAGGGCAGCAGCGCCGGATGACGAGGAGGTGATGGTGTTCTGGCCGCTGTCTCGTGCACTGCCCCGGGCATTGCCCCCTGCACTGCCCCCTGCACTGCACCGTGCGCTGCACCGTGGTGCTTGCGGGAGATCCGGTTCCTGAAGATCATCAGCGTGAACCCAATAGCCACGACTGCACCGAGCAGCGCAGGCCACACCGTCTCTGCGATGTACTGGGGTGTCCCCTCGATGATCCCCGACTGAACCGAGAGCAGGTTCGTCAGGTTCGACACGGGCAGCCACAGCGACCCGATATTGGCTATCCAGACGACGATGAGCGCGTACGGCACGATATCTGCCCGCACTGCCCACACGAGTGAGATGGCTAAGGGCGTGATCAGCACCGCCGTCGTATCGAGGGAGAGGAACGCCGTGCACACCATCGCCAGGGCGGTGATGAGCAGCCAGAGCAGCATCGGCCGGTCCCCTGCGGCACGCGCCGCGTAACGGGCTGCCCGGGTGAAGACCCCTGCTTTGGCGCTGAGATTGACCACGATGGTGATGGTGGCCAGGAACACCAGGATCGGCATGATGCGCTCAGCCAGGCTCACCACTGCGCTGACCGGGGTCAGCAGCGCATAAGCTCCCACCACGACGACGGTGATGCCCGTCCACAGCCAGTCGCGCTGCGTCACGTCTGCGCAGTGACCATCGGCGCGCCCTTCACCGCGACCTTCAGCGTGGCCTCCCCGCAGCGAGGATGCCTGTGCTCAGCCAGCGGATGACCTCACCAGCTGGTGCTGCGGGAGCATGCCGGTACCCCGTCCCGGCCCACAGGTGCAGCCGCTGGGCGTCCCCGGCCGCCGCCGCGGCCTGACGCAGGGGCCGGGTCAGGTGATGGATCGAAGGGTACGCGCTGGGGGCGGCGGATTCGTGCCGGTCGATGAATTCGTTCCGCAAGGCGCGGGCGGGCCGGCCCGTGAATGCGCGGGTCATCGTCGTCGTGGTGAACTGCGGGGCGGTCAGTGCCTCCCTGTGGGTGGCGCTGGTTCCGGCCTCATCGGTGCGCAGCAGAAGGGTGCCTATGGCTACCGAGTGCGCACCTGCCGCGCTGAGGGACTTCACCGCCTGCGGACCATCTACTCCCCCGGCAGCTATGACCGGCAGTGAGCTGACCTTCAGGACGTCGTGCACGAGCTGCACCGTAGGCGTATCCGGAAGCGAACGATCAGGATCGAAGGTGGCGCTGTGCCCACCTGCAGCGCTGCCCTGGACGATGAGACCGTCGACGTCAGCCTCCTGCGCCAGCTCTGCCTCCGATGGGGTGGTCACTGTCGCCAGCACGGCGCTGCCAGCTTCCTGCAGCGCAGCGATCACCGCCGGATCAGGCAATCCGAACGTCAGCGACACGACGGGAGCCGGTGACTGCAGGAGCAGCTCCACCTTCTGCTCCCACTCGTCCCGGTCATTGCGCGGCTTCTCCTCAAGCACGACGCCGAGCGCCTCCGCCTCGGGGAGCAGCTGCTGGCGATACGCCGCGAACGCCGCCTCATCGGGGTCGGCATTGCGCGACGCGGCCGCACCGGGGACGCCACCACCAGGAACTCCAGTATCGGGAACTCCGGTATCGGGAACGAACAGGTTCACGCCGAACGGATGCCCTGTCTGGCGAAGCGCCTCGATATCATCAGCGCATGCCTGCGTCGTCCGATATCCGCAGGGAAGAAACGGCAGGCCACCGGCTTCTGCCACTGCAGAGCACAGCGCCACCGTGGTCGGGCCGCCCGCCATGGGCGCAGCCACGATCGGCACAGCGGTAACCGGCAGACGGCGTCTGGTCACAGCGGCTCCTTCGTCATCTCCTGCCAGCCTAGCTGGCCGAGCCGACATCTCCTCAGGGACGCGCTGTGACCGACACCTGCTCTCCTTCTGCGACTGCTCTTCCTAAGTGGTGATTTAGGTGACGGCGCTGCCTCGTTCAGACAGCCGCGTCGAGCCCTCGGTTTCTGAGCAGCTCGCGTTGGTTCGGGTTCACCGAAGGCCTGAACGGCACTTCGACCACTCGTGCGCGGACCGGGGCGCCGGGGACCTCTGCGTACTCATCGGGCAAGTGCACCCACAGCTCCGTGTCCAGGGCCGTCAGCTCAACGGGGACATGTGCCAACGCGATGTTCAGACCCAGCTCCGGTGAATACCAGGGGGAACTGACGTACCCGATAGGCTCCGTGCCGTCGAACTCGCTGATGTGCCAGAAGTCCGGGGCGTAGTCATCGATGGGATGCCCACCCATGGCCAGGCCGACCATCTTCGTCGTGAACGGCGGCGTCCCGGCCTCGATCAGCCTGCGGGCTTCCTCCAAGCGCGCCTTGCCGATGTAGTCCGCCTCCTTCTGACGAGGAACCTGGTAGCTCAGGTAGACTTGGAAGGGCAGCGTCTCGAAATCCATATCCTGGCCCCAGGAGAGGATGCCGGCTGCGATCCTGCGATGGTGCGCCGGAGCCACGACCCGGAGACGGTGCTTCTCCCCGACCCGGATGATCTCGTTCCAGAGATCCTCGGCATAGTGGGTGGCATCGTAGAGGTATATCTCGTACCCCTTCTCCCCGGTGAACCCGGTCTGCGAGATGATCACCTGCCGGCCCGCGATCATCGTGCTGTGCAGTCCGTAGCTCGGGATCTCCAGCGCTGCAGATCCGATGAGGTCGACCAGCAGGTCCACGGACTTCGGCCCCTGAATCTGCACAGGGGCAACGTCGATTTCGTTGATTTCCACGTCATAGCGCAGGCCGACGTTGACGCCCTCCAGCCAGAGCTGCAGGTCGCTGTCGGAGAGGCTGAACCAGAATTCGTCATCGGCGATGCGCAGCAGAACCGGGTCGTTGAGGATGCCGCCCTTTTCATTGGTCAGAATGACGTATCGTGCTCGCATAGGCGGGATCTTCGTCGCATCCCGGGTGATCACGAAGTTCACGAAAGCTTCGGCATCAGGCCCTTTGACCTGGATCTGACGTTCGACGGCGACGTTCCAGAGCGTCACATCGTGAACGAGCGATTCGTATTCGGCGGACATGCCGCCCTCTTCGCGTGGCACATAGCCCCGCGGGTGGTACATGCGGTTATAGATCGACGCTCGCCAGGCGCCATGCTCGACGGAGAGCTCCCAGTACGGAGATTTCCTGACCCGGGTGTCGACGAGCATCTCCACGGGAGTTGGCCCGGACTGGCGCAGATTGATCGGTACGATTCGGTGTGATTGATCGACGGAGGGAGTATTGAAGCTCATAGATTGCTCCTTAGACGTGGCTCCCACTATGTGGGACACCGTTCCCATAATATGGTTCTTCTAGTGTAGTATGGATCACATTTAGACGGCAACATGCCTCATTGAAACGTGGTCCGAGTCCGGCGGAGACCCCCTCAGGGACTCTCCGCACGAGGCGGCCGGATCAGAGGAAGGAGGCCGAGGTGGCTCACCACGGCACTACCACCCACGCGCTGCTGGAGTCGGCGCGCTACGAGGTCCTCCCCACCGAGGGCATCGCCGAAAATGTCCTCAAGCATGTGCCGGCCGAGGTCACCGTGACCGTCACGGCGTCGGAGCATCAGGGGCTTGAAGCGACCTTAGGCGTTTGCGAGCATCTTGCCGCAGCGGGACGTCGCGCGGTCCCGCATATCGCGGCCCGCCTGGTGCGAGACCGCCATCAGCTTCGCGTGATCATCGACCGGCTAGCCGAGGCAGGGATACGGGACATCTTCGTCCCCGGCGGTGACGCGACGCCGCCAGCTGGCAGCTACACCAATGCCCTGGAACTGCTGCAGGACATCCACGAGCTGGAGGCCCCGATCGATCAGATCGGCATCGCCGCCTACCCGGAGCCGCACCCGCAGATCGAGGCTGACTCCCTTGCACGGGCGCTGTGGGATAAACAGAGCTATGCCACGTACATGGTCTCGAATCTCTGCTTCGATGCGGAGACGATCATGCGATGGCTCTATGGTGTCCGTGCCGAGGGTATTGAGCTTCCACTGCGGATCGGCGTGCCCGGCAGGGTGGAACTGGCCCGGCTTGCCCGGGTGGCGACCAAGATCGGTGTGGGCGAGTCAGCGAAGTTCCTGATGAAGAACCCCTCCACGTTCGCGCGGATGGCGACCCCAGGCGGGTACAACCCGCAACGGCTCGTGGACTCGCTGACGAGTCTGCTGGACAGCTCCGCGGAAAGCCTTCCGGGCCTTCACGTGTACACGTTCAACCAGCTTCAAGCCACTGAGCAGTGGCGCACCCGGAAGCTCGCGCGGGTCTAGATCCGCAGCTGTACAGAGAGCTCCTGGGATTCGTGCATGAGCAGTTCGCCGAAACGGTGATGCTCGGAGCCGATCCGCAGTGAGGGCCCGGATATGCCCAGCGCTGCCACCACGGTGCTGCCGCCTTCACGCACAGGTGCTGCCACGGCGTCGAGCCCTTCTTCGAACTCCTCGCGGACCAGCGCGAATCCGCGCTCACGGACGCTTTCGAGATCGTCGAGAAGCGATTGCTGCGTGCTCAGCGTCTGCGGCGTCTTGCGCTCGAGGCGCCCCTGGGGCAGCGGCATGACCCCATAGGCATAGAGGACCTTCCCCAGCGCCGAGCAGTGCCCGGGGACCTCGACGTCGATCCAGTTCGTGGCCCCGAGCACGTATGTGGAGGTGACCTGGGCGATCTGGACCACTCGGGACCCACTGGGCACAGCCAGGTTCACCGTCTCGCCGGTGAGCTGGCCGATGCGCTCCAGCACCGGCTGCGCCGCGATGATGAGAGACTCCACCCTGTCGAACCGCGCGGCATACCCGGTGAAAAGGGCACCTCCGCGGTACCGCCCCTGGGAGTCCCGCTCAAGCAGCCCGTTCGCTTCCAGCGCGAGCAGGAGCCGGGACGCCGTCGACCGGGCCAGCCCGGTGTGCTCGACGACGCACGCGAAGGAGACCGGCTCTTCTGCAGGGATCACCATGGCCAGTATCGCCCCTGCTCGATCGATCGCCTGGCTGCCCTGCACCATGCTCTGCTCGCCACCCTCACAGTCTGTCGTTCCGCGGTGACTTTAGAGTATCGCCTGAACGCCTCCGCTCCTAAGCAATGGCTGGGGTTCAGGTGCGGGCGGAGGTGAGCCGGGCGTGCATCTGAGCCTCAGTGGACCCCTGCCCGCTGAGGCTCAGCGTTTGATCTTCTCCATCGCCTTACCGCGGGCTAGCTCATCGATGAGTTTGTCCAGGTAGCGGATCTCCTGCATGAGCGGCTCGCTGATCTCCTCCACGCGGACACCACATATCACCCCGCGGATCAGATGGCGCGACGGGTTCATCTCAGGAGCTTCGGCGAAGAACGTCTGAAAGTCCGTGTCCTGCTCCAGCGCATGGTGAAGGGATTCGAACGTATGACCGGTGAGCCAGGTGATCACCTCATCGACTTCGGCGCTGGTGCGGCCCTTCTTCTCGGCCTTGGTGACGTAGTGCGGATACACCTGCGCTACCGGCATGGCGTAGATCCGATGTGAGGTCATGGCACCGATATCCCTTC
>DXGD01000437.1 GCA_019114115.1 Candidatus Nesterenkonia stercoripullorum | reverse complement strand
CCGGGCGGATCATCATCACCGGGATCGGCGTGGCGGCGATGTCGCTGGCGCTCACCCAGTACGTCGTCGCCGTCGCGCTGCGCGATTCGGCGTCCCAGCTGGCCGCTTATCTGGTGGGCTCGCTGGGCACGCGGAACATGGGGCACGTCATGGTGATCGTCGTGGCGTTGGCCCTGCTGATCCCCGGCGTCGTCGCGCTCAGCCACCGCCTGACACCTATGGACCTGGGGGATGACCTCGCGACCTCATTGAACGGCTCGGCGACCGGTGCGAGGGCCAAGGCCATCGTGCTGTCGGTGGCCCTGGCCGCGGCGGCGGTCTCTGTCGCGGGCCCGATCGCGTTCGTGGCCCTGTCGGCACCTCATATTGCGCGCCGGCTGACCAGGCAGCCCGGGCCGAACCTGACGGCGTCCGCTGTGGTGGGCGCGATCATCATGCTCAGCGCAGACTTCCTCGTCCAGCATGTTCCAGCGTTCGACGGGCTGCCGGTCGGTGTGATCACCGCCGGCGTCGGCGGTGTGTACCTCGGGTACCTGCTGGTCAGCAGGTGGAGGCGAAGCTCAGCGGGCGCGTAGACCGCCCTGCCACAGGGCGTCGAAGGGCGTGCCCCCACTGACGCGCTGGCCGATGCCGGCCGTCACGAAGTCCTTGGCCCTGCGCGCGGCCTCGATGGGTGAAGCTCCCTTGGCGAGTTCTGCGGCGACGGCGGCAGCCAGCGAGCACCCAGCACCGGAGACGGCGTGCTCGCCGACCTTAGGCGCGGAGAGCACTTCGCTGCCGGATTCGTCGACGAACACATCGACGGCGTCGGGGCCGGCCAGACGGATCCCGCCCTTGGCCAGGACCGCTGCCCCGGAGATGCGATGGATCTCCGCTGCGGCGGCGCGCAGTTCATCCACTGAGCCCACGCTCATGCCAGAGAGCTGTTCCGTCTCGAAGTGGTTCGGTGTCACGAACGTCGCCTGAGGCAGCAGCTGCGTCTTCAGGGCGTTATCGGTGTCCAGGGCGTGGCCTGGCTCCTGGCCTTTGCAGATCAGCACCGGGTCGAGGACCAGATTGCGGACTGGCCGGTCTTTCAAGGAGGCGGCCACGGTGTCGATGGTCTCCGGGCTGCCCATCATGCCCAGTTTGATCGTGTCCAGCTGCTCCGGGGTGTAGTCGGCCAGGATGGCCTCGATCTGGTCGCCGATGACGGCGGCGTCGACCGGTACGAACCGGTGGTTCCAGTTGTTCGCGGGGTCGAAGGAGACGATGCAGGTCAGCGCGACGATGCCGAAGGTGCCGAGCTCCTGGAACGTCTTGAGATCTGCCTGGGCGCCGGCACCGCCGGTCGCTTCGGAACCGGCGATCGTCAGCGTCATCGCTGGTGCTGCGGCCCGTTCGTCCTGACCTTCGGCGGGTACGGGGGAAGTCCTGGTGGTCATTGCGTGTCCTTTCGTGCAGAATCTGCGCTGTCATCGACAGTCGCCAGCGGCTGAACTGCCCAGCGGCTGAGTCCCAGGAGTATGCCTGCGGGGAAGCCGATCAGCGGAATGAGCATCGGCAGCAGACCGCCTGCACCGGCGAAGAGGACGACGGGGCCGTAGAGCAGGCCGACCAGAGCATAGCCGAGCACGTGCAACAGCGGATTCGGCTGGTGCCGGAAGAGCCAGTTGACCAGCAGCGTACCGGGGATGCCGACGAAGACCGCCGCCGCGGCGATGAGCGGGATCAGCGGGGTGAGGAAGCCGTCCTCGTCCAGGCCGGGGACGAAGCTCAGGATCAGCAGCAGTGCGCCCATGAGCGCTGTCGGGACCAGCCATGCCAGGGCCCACCCGAAGAGTCCCAGCCGCATCCGGGCTGAGGGGGTCTCGGTGCGCTTGGGCAACCGTCGTCGTGCGGTCTTCTCCGGTGCGGGGGTTGTCATCTCTCCATGCTTTCAGTGCCGTTCGGTCCGCGTACGGATCGCTATCAGCCGCAGTATCCCATGTGAGCCAGGGCCTGTGCGATGAGCTTCTCCCTGCCGCCGACGAATTCCTCCTGGATCTCCGGGCTGAGGGCCTGATCGGGGGTGACCCAGCTGAGCTCCAGGGCATCCTGCCGCGGGTGGCATTCGCCGGAGACCGGGACGACATAGGCCAGCGAGACGGCGTGCTGGCGATCATCGACCAGCCCCGTCTCACTGGGGTACGGGAAGTACTCGGCGACGGTGAAGGGCGAGGGTGAGGGCGGTAGCTGCGGCAGGGCGAGCGACCCGAGGTCCTTCTCGATATGACGCAGCAGGGCTGCCCGCACTGTCTCCCGGTACTGGACCCGGCCGGAGACGACGGTCCGGTAGAAGGTGCCGGCGTCGTCGGCGGAGTAGAGCAGCCCGATCTCGGTGACGTAACCCAGGGAGTCCTGCCGGACCGGCACTGCCTCGACGTACACCATGGGGAGGCGACGGCGGGCCTCGTAGAGATCCTCCGAGTTCAGCCAGCCGGGATTCGGGTCAGGGGTGCGTACGCTCATACCCTCATTCTTACCACTTGATGCTCGTATCTAGATGATGTCGTCCACAGGGCGGCCCATCGCCGCGCGCCGCTCGGCATGGTTGATCCGATGACGGCGGGACTGAGTCGCCAGGATCACCACGAAGGCGCCCATGGCCGCCCCGATGGCGACCCACACGGAGACGACGTCGGAGAGCAGTCGCGGGAAGACCAGCCACAGCATGCCCCAGCCCATGCCGAGCGCGATCGTGATCCGCCCGCGCTCGGTCATCGAGTAGTAGGCGGCGAACCAGATGCAGATCACCAGGCCGATCAGCGCCCACAGCACGGCCGGGAAGCCTGGAACGTGCCACTGCATCGCGGTGAGCCAGATCGAGATGGACGACATGGCCGCCACAAGCGCCCAGCCGGTGAACAGCCCGACGACGCCGTCGGTGAAACGCCGTTCGGTGGAGGTCCGTGCCGTGTAGAAGGTGAACTGACGGATCGCATCGACCAGCGCGAGGCTCACGGCCAAGGCGGCGAGTGTGGCCAGGCTCAGCTGTCCAGTCTGCACCGCAGCCGTCCACCCCAGCATCAGCAGCGACGCCGTGCCGACCAGCCAGCCGGAGCGGCGCTGGCGGGGCGTCGATATCTGCGTGGTCGTCCACTGGAAGACAGCATGCAGGATGAGGCCGAGGGCGATGAGCGGCCAGAGCCAGTAGAAATTCGCGTCCGGCGAGAGCAGCGCCCGCTCGCCGGAGAACAGGCCCTCCATATGACTTCCCAGTCCCCCGGCGAATGGGGTGACGACGGAGCCGCTGAAGAGCCCGCCCACCCACAGAGCGGAAGCCACTGCGGCCAGCGCACCGATACTCACGTAGATCTGCCGCAGCAGATCCATGCCGGTGGGCTCCGGGTCGGGGTCCCGCGAAGGGAGGTTGTAGGGGGGAATGTAGGTGTAGAGGTCGTCTTCCTCGTCGGCGTAGTCGGTGGCGAACTCAGGGTCGTTCAATGCCGTCGCTGCCTCGATGGCGGTGGCCTTCTCCAGGATGGCATCGCGCTGCCGCTGGTCCTCGGGGCTGCGCTGGGGCGGGGGCGGCGGTTGGCCGGCCTCCCAAGGCGCAGCGCCGCCGTCGTAGGCTGTGCTGGTCTGGGAACGGCGTCCTTCCGGGTGGGGGAAGGCGAGCCGGCTGGTGAGGTCCGTTCCGCGGGAGGCTCCACCGGCCTGGGCGGCTTCGAGCGTCGACGCGTCCTCAGCACTGCGGGGGTCGTCAGGAGATGCTGCAGTGCCCCCGGGGCCTTCTTCGGAGGCAACGTCGGAAGACGGCTCATCGCCGTGCTCGATGTCCTGCGGGTTCCTGCTGAAGAGGCCGGCGATGCGGCCGGTGACAGCGCTGATCCGCTCGTCCAGCGTGTCGAAGAAGCCATCGGCGTCCGGGGTGTCCTCCGGAGTCCCCGTCTGCTCAGGCACAATCACCGGGGTGGGCCGGCTTTCCCGGACCTCCGGCTCTGTGGTGGAAGTCTCGGTGGATGCCTGGTCTGCGGAAGCAGCCTCAGATGAGGCTCGCTCGGCGTCACTGTCCTGCTCGGCGTCACTGTCCTGCTCCGCGTCGCTGCTTGTCTCTGCGGTGCTGTCCTGCGTCGCGTCGTCCTGCGTGGCCTCCTCCTGCGTGGCCTCGTCCTCGTGGGCTGGGTCGGCTGGTGCGGGGGTGATGTCCGTCCGGTCTGCTGCTTCAGCTTCCGCAGCTGGGCCAGGCGTGCGCCCCTCTGATGCGGGAGAGTTCTGAGCAGGGGAGGAGCCAGCAGCTGATGGCTCCTGCGAATGCTCCGTCAATCCT
>DXGD01000436.1 GCA_019114115.1 Candidatus Nesterenkonia stercoripullorum | reverse complement strand
CCTCCGTGATGGCGAAGTCGAAGCCCAGCTCCCGGTGCGCTGGTCGGGGGTTGACGGGTCCAGGATCAGTTCGTCGGGCCACCCTGGGTCCGTGGCCGCCTCGTCCCCCTCCCACAGCAGAAGGTCCGGATGGTCATGCCAGAATTCGGCATCCTCCGGCTGGGTCTGGAAGCCGTTGACGTAGCAGATGCTGTAGGCCCCCTCCAGCGGCTCCTCCGTCGCGTCCCGGACGACGACGTCGAGCGGCGCTGATTCGCCGTCCTGCTCCGCACGGTCCGCAGGGCCGCCGAGCTGATCATCAAAGACGCCCGACATCGGTGGCAGGTAGATCTCGTCCTCAGCGCCTCCGGCACACGCGCTGAGGGCGAGCGTCAGCGTGGTGCCCGCGACGACCGCCGTGAACGCACGCGTCAGCCGCGACCGAGACCGCTCTCTGTGGCGTATGGTGAACCTGCCGTTCCGTCCGAGGGCTCTGGACCAAATCCTATGGCGCGCGGCGTCGGGCAGTGAGTTGAACGATGAGGGGAGCTGAACAGGGACTGGTGAGGCATGAGGGGGCCGCCCGCTGCGCTCACCGGCGGAGAAGGCTCAGCGAACATCACAGGTGGTCTCATTGCGCAGACGCTGCCAAGCCTGCTCCGGGCATCAGCCGCTTCTGGCGTTTCCCTCACGTTTGACCGGAAACGTCGGCGGGAAGAGACACTCCTCCGATCGCCCCTGGGCATCGCGCTCAGTGTATGCCGCGCGCAGGAGGGCGAAGATGTCCGGCGCCTCCTGACGGAGCGCGGTCAGGTCGACACTCGGGTCGGCAAGAGACGATTTCCACAGGCATCAATCCCCCCTTGACTAGACATCGCAAGGGGGGATTGACTACAGTTCATGACACAGCGAAGAGAGATCATCACGAAGATCACCAAGGCCGCGAAGTCATCGGGGATGGAGTTCACCGAGCGACGGGAGGGGGCGAGGCACACGCTGTACGACCTCGACGGAATCATGATCCCCATCCCGCGACATCGTGATATCCCCGAGAAGACCACTCGGGACATCTACATTGAGGCTGAGGAGAAATTGGGGAAAGGATGGTGGCGGAAATGACCAGCTACACCGTGCACGTAGACCGAGACGAAACCATGTGGCGTGTGCATGTGCCCGGAGTCGGCCGCACCACAGCTGCTCGGAGCCTCGGTGACGTAGAGGCGACGGCACGCGATCTGATCGCCCTCATGACAGGCCAGGAATCTGGGGCTTTCGAGCTGACCGTCACCGTAGGGACCCCCAGCCCAGCGGCTGAGACCGTCCAGCGCGCTCGCGCACATCGCGCCCAGGCCGAGGAGCTGAGCGCGATGGCCGCAGCCGAGATCCGCGAGGCCGCCCACCAGCTTCGTGGCACCGGGCTGACCGTTCGTGATGTCGCGCGGGTACTCGACATCTCGGCCCAGCGCGCAAGTCAGCTTCTCTCCCGAGAGCGCGAACCGGCCAAGGCCTGAGCGGCCGGTGTGCTGACCGTTGCTGCACGCATTAGCGGCGTCAAGGACGTTGGCTGCAGTCCTCACCCCGCATCGCTGGCCGCGATGATCTCTTCCAGGGCCGCCAGGTGCTCGGTATAGGCCCTCTGGCCCGTCTCGGTGAGTGCCACCAAGAGCCGGGATCGGCCGGAGCGCAGAATGTTCTCCTGCCGGAGGTACCCCGCCTCGCTCAGGTGCGCGAGATGTTTGCTCAGTGCTGACTTGGTCAGTTCCGTGCGTCGCTGAATCTCACTGAACTCTATGCCTCCGCTTCGAGAGAGCATGGCGCAGATCCGTAGCCGGTGCGGGGCGTGAATCAGCGGATCGAAGGCTGGATTCGGCTGGTTCTGCTCACCCATGTGACCCGTGCCTGCGGTAGTGGCCCCAGAATGTGATGACAAGGCCCGCAACAAGGATGCCGGAGCACAGCCACACCCACGAGCCCCATGCCGGTTCGAGGAAGATGGGCGCTGCGGCAATCACCGCCACCACGAGGACAGACAGTATTGCCCCTGTGTTCCAGGTGGTCTTCGGCTGGCGGTAGATGCTTTCCCTGTAGTGCGCACCCACTAGGGCCGCCACTGCGAGGCAGGCGACGAGGATCAATACCGCGCTCGCAACGCGCCATCCGCCCTCGTCGGGCCGAAAGGCTTGAAGGGTGAATGCCACGAGCAGCAGGGCGGCCACTGCCGGGCCGAACCAGGCAGGCGTGAGACGCCGCACGGTGGCTGCTTCTTCGGCCCGGGCCGATTCGATGGCAGAACGCGCGGCGTCGGCATCCTGGGGATGGTCGGGATCGCTGGAGCCTGGTGCTGTTTCCATACTGGAAACTCTAGCGAAGTGTTTCCAGTATGGCAACAGTAGAGTTGCTGAGATGGAAACCTAGCAGGTGCTACTCGCGATCATGAGGAATCGCTGGAGTGAGTCAGCGATCGGCATCGCGTCGGCATCTTCGGTGTGCCGTTGCCTGAAGAGCAGTCTGAAGAGGATGCCGGTGAGGAAGTCGATCAGGTCCAGCGAAAGCCTGTCGGCATCGCTGCCGCCGAGCGCGATGAGCAGCTTCTTGGCGAGGTCCCGGGAAAAGAGGCAGCCTGCCAGCTGCGCGCTCAACTCGATGTCGTCTGCGACCTCTGGTAGGAGCGAGAACACCGCGAGAGCTTCATGGCGGCGGGCTTCTGCAAGCAGGCGGAGCTGGGCTTCCATGAGTGTGGCCGCCGTCCGCGGAGTGATCGTCAGTGGCGTGGGGGACTCCTCGAATGCTTCACGTGAGTGTTCCCGTACGCGCTCGATCGTCGCGATGACGAGATCGCGGCGGGTGCGGAAATAGTACGACGTCGACCCCTTCGCGAGGCCGGCCGCTTTGTCGACAGCCTGATGCGAGAGGGCGCGCGCGCCTCCCTCGGCGAGCACGGCGATCGCGTGGTCGGTGATCATTGGGCGTCGGTCTCCGGGTCTGGCCACCTGTTCCTCCTCGTTACTCTATAGGTATAGAGTAACGAAGTATGGGGCTGCATATTCGACGCCACGCCGCCGCGCCACATCACGTGGCTACCGCAAGCAGCGGAGCCTTTCGTGCTGCCGTCGATCGCTCAGGGGTCAGTTTCGATGACGCCCAGCTCGCCGCGATTGCCGCGCTCGGTTCGCCAGCACGCCACGGTTACTACCTCTGGGGTGGCGTGGGGCGAGGGAAGAGCTTGATCAGCGAGACGTACTTCGCCGTCATTCCTGGGAGCCGTAAGCGGCGCTTCCACTTCCACGAATTCTTTCGTGACCTCCAGGCGCAGATCGTTCGGGAGCGGGGGCCTCTCGACAGGTCAATTCGGCGGCTCATAGGAGACGCGCGCGCGGTGTTCTTCGACGAATTCCACGTACACGATGTCGCAGACGGGATTTACCTATCCGCCACGCTCAAGAGTCTGCTCAACAGCAATGTCTTCTTTCTGGCAACATCGAACTACGCGCCCGAGGGCCTGATGCCCAATCCGCTCTATCATGAGCGGCTCCTGCCTGCGATCGACGTCCTTCGTTCCGAGCTCGACGTGGTGCATATCGGGGAGGGG
>DXGD01000435.1 GCA_019114115.1 Candidatus Nesterenkonia stercoripullorum | reverse complement strand
ATCCCGGTCATCAGACGCCACCCACCGACCAGACCATAGGAACAACGACCCCTTATGACACCCACCACCGCAGCTCCGCAGCCCGCCGGGATCGGCACGCGCCAGGACTACCACGCCCTGAATGCCCAGCTGAATCTCTTCGGCGAGGACGGTCAGATTCAGTTCGAGAAAGACGGCGAAGCAGTCGATGCGTATATGGCAGCCCATGTGCTCCCCCGCAGGGTGACCTTCGGCAGCGCCGACGAAAAGCTCGACCATCTGATCACACAGGGGTACTACGAGGCAGAGCGCTTCGACCTCTACACCCGAGAGTTCCTGCGGAGCCTCTACCACCGGGCCGCATCCCACCAGCACCGCTTCGCATCATTCCTAGGCGCCTTCAAGTTCTACAGCAGCTACGCCCTGAAAACCTTCGACGGTGCGCAATACCTCGAATCCTTCGAGGATCGAGTGGTCGCTACGGCCGTCCATCTGGGCCGTGGCGATGAACAGCTGGCGACCGCGCTCGTCGATGACATCCTCACCGGGCGCTTCCAGCCGGCGACCCCCACCTTCCTCAACGCGGGCAAAGCCCAGCGCGGGGAGCTCGTCTCCTGTTTTCTCCTGCGGATCGAGGACACCCTGGAGTCCATCGGCCGCGGCGTCAACTCGGCTCTGCAGCTTTCGAAGCGCGGCGGCGGCGTCGCGCTGCTGCTGAGCAACCTTCGCGAACAGGGGGCTGCGATCAAGCAGATCCAGAATCAGGCCTCCGGCGTCGTTCCCGTCATGAAGATCCTGGAGGATTCGTTCTCCTATGCGAACCAGCTCGGAGCTCGGCAGGGTGCAGGGGCCGCCTACCTGCACGCGCATCACCCCGAAATCCTCCAGTTCCTGGACACCAAGCGCGAGAACGCCGACGAGAAGATCCGCATCAAGACGCTCTCCTTGGGGGTCGTCATCCCGGACGTGACCTTCGAGCTGGCCAAACGCGGGGAGCAGATGCACTTGTTCTCCCCCTACGACGTCGAGCGGGAGTACGGTCAGTCCTTCTCCGACATCTGTGTCACTGACCTCTACGAGGAGCTCGTCGCCAATCCCCGTATTCGGAAGAAGACCATCAGCGCCCGTGAATTCTTCAAGACCATCGCAGAGCTCCAGTTCGAATCGGGGTACCCCTATGTGATGTTCGAGGACACGGTGAACCGGGCGAACCCGCTGCCCGGTCGGATCAACATGTCGAACCTGTGCTCGGAGATCTTGCAGACCAATTCCCCCTCCTCCTACCAGCCCGATCTGAGCTACCAGACGGTCGGAAGGGATATCTCCTGCAATCTGGGGTCGCTGAATATCGCGGCCGCCATGGCCTCCCCGGATCTGGGGGCCACCGTGGAGACCGCTGTGCGCGCACTGACCAGCGTCTCGGAACAGTCGGCTATCGAGTCGGTGCCCTCTATCGTGCGTGGCAACGACCAGTCACACGCGATCGGCCTCGGGCAGATGAACCTTCACGGGTATCTCGCCTCTGCTCGGATTCGGTACGGAAGTCCTGAGGGTGTCGACTTCACCAACATCTATTTCTACACGATCGCGTACCACGCCATCCGCGCCTCTAACCGGCTCGCGATCGAACGCGGGCGGGCATTCGCCGATTTCGCATCGAGCTCCTACGCCGACGGCACGTACTTCGACAGGTACATCGCCCGCCGTTGGGAACCGGAGACCCGGCGGGTCCAGGAGCTGTTCGGTGACGCCGGCGTCACCATCCCCACACCTGATGACTGGCGGCAGCTGCGGTCATCGGTGATGGCGCATGGCATCTACAACGCCTACCTCCAGGCCGTACCGCCCACCGGGTCGATCAGCTACATCAACAACGCCACGGCATCGATACACCCGGTGGCGGCCAAGATCGAGATCCGCAAGGAGGGCAAGCTCGGGCGCGTGTACTTCCCAGCCCCGCTCATGACCAACGAGAACCTCGACTACTACGAGGACTCCTACGACGTCGGCTACGAGAAGATCATCGACACCTACGCCGCAGCCACGCAGCACGTCGACCAGGGACTCTCCTGCACCTTGTTCTTCCGTGACACCGCGACCACTCGCGACATCAACCGCGCGCAGATCTACGCATGGCGCAAGGGCATCAAGACGCTGTACTACATCCGCCTACGTCAGATGGCTCTTGAAGGAACGGAGATCGAGAACTGCGTCTCCTGCGCCCTCTGACTTCGCCCTCTGACAGTCCCTGCATACTCCTCGAAAGGACACCCACGCCCTATGGCCACTACAGCATCTGCGACCTCTGCAGGCTCCAGTCCCCTCTCCGATTCGGTGACCCCACCAAGCTTTCGGAAGGACCCCACCGCACGGCTACGTCCGATCAATTGGAATCACATCCCGGATGAGAAGGACCTTGAAGTCTGGAACCGGCTGACCGCCAACTTCTGGCTGCCCGAGAAGGTGCCTCTGTCCAACGACCTCCCGGCGTGGCAGAGCATGTCCCAGGCGGAGCGAACGCTGACGATGCGCGTCTTCACCGGGCTGACAATGCTGGACACTGTGCAGGCCACAGTCGGAGAGATCTGCCAGATTCAGGACGCGCGGACAGAGCATGAGGAAGCCGTCTACACGAATATCGCCTTCATGCAGGCCGTGCACGCAAGGTCCTATTCGTCCGTGTTCTCCACCCTGACCAGCAGCAAGGAGATCGATGAAGCCTACGAATGGGCCGTGGGGAATGATCTGCTGCAGCGCCGGGCGAAGGCGGTCATGGAACACTACGTCGGCGATGACCCGTTGAAGCGGAAAGTCTCCTCCACGCTGCTCTCCTCGCTTCTGCTCTACGCGGGCTTCTACCTGCCGTTGCATTTCTCCGTCCATGCGATGCTGACGAACACTGCCGATATGATCCGACTGATCCTGCGCGACAAGGCAGTGCACGGATACTACTCGGGGTATAAGTACCAGCGAGGCCTTCAGGCGCGCTCAGCGGCAGAACAGGCGCAGATGCGCACGTTCACCTTCGACCTGCTCGAGGAGCTCTACCACCTGGAGCTTCAGTATTCCGGGGAGCTCTATGAGCCGCTGGGCCTGATGGACGACGTCGCGGTCTTCGTCCGCTACAACGCGAATAAGGCGCTGATGAACCTCGGCTACCAGGGCCGCTTCGCGGCGGAGGAGACGGAGGTCAACCCCGAGATCCTCGCCGCCCTCTCCCCCGGCGCTGACGAGAACCACGACTTCTTCTCCGGCTCAGGATCCTCCTACGTCATGGGCAAGGGCGAAGATACCAGGGATGAGGACTGGGACTTCTGAGGCCGCCTGGCCGTTGCCCTCTGTGCCTAGCCGTTGCCTTCGCAGCCGATGCCGTCGCCGTCGCGGTCGAGATCATGCGGATCGTCACCGGTCACGTACACTGGGAAGTCGAGATCCGAGCAGTTGAGATCCGGCGGGTACGGCGGGATGCAGGGTGAGTATCCGGGCGCGCAGTCATCACCCTGGTCAGCCTCGGATCCCGGGGCGGGCTCAGGAGCTGGTTCCGGTTCGGGTTCTGGTTCGGGGGCGTCCTCGGCGCACCCGAGGTCAGGAGCCGCCGCTTCGGCCGCGATGTAGTCATCCTCACAGGCGTGATACCCGTACCCGTCCCGCGAATCATAGCGGGCGACGGCGTAGCCCTCCTGGATCAGCGTCAGCCCGGCGTCGACGCCGTCGACGTCCAGGTAGCGCAGCAGCCGGTCATAGCGATCGGCATCCTCTCCGTCCTGCGTGAGCGTCACAGTCTGGCCGAGAACGAGCTGCCCCATACGATCCGAGGCTTCTTCGAAGTGGCACTCCCCGCGTTCCGGAGTGTCGATGCCGGTGACGCGGACGACGTCGCCGGTATCCAGCTCGACGGTGTCGCCATCGATGATGCGGGCGACGACGGCAGTGTCGGCGCTGTCCTCGGCCGCATCGGACGGGCTAGGCTCCGGCGATTCGGGCTGCTCAGCGGGGCCCGAGCTGGCGGAGTCTGAACTACCAGGATCTGCGTCTGCGTCGTCGTCCGTCGACGCCTCGTCCGAAGGGTTTTCGCTGGACGATGCGGATTCGGAGGCAGCGCCCCCTGACGGCTCCTCCGACGCCGACTCCTCGCTCGACTCCGGTTCCTCGCTCGGCGTCGGCGAATCATTCCGTTCCGCCGTAGCTGAGCTCGACTGAGTCGGTGAGCTGGCCGGTTCAGCCGAGGAATCGGCCTCAGCACATGAGGTGAGGGCCAGGACAAGGGCGAAGAAGGGTGCGGCGATAAGCCGGCCTGGGCGGGCCATGGGGCTCTCCTAGGGTGGTGCGAATGCGGCGCATTCAGGGTGCGCAACCTCAGCATAACCTGTTTATAGCCTGGATAGATCCTTGGCTGCACGTCAGAGCGTATATCGTGAGTAGGCCGCTCGTCCGGAATAATGCTGATAGCACCACAGCTGCTAGGAGATATCGCACACTATGCCAGTGACACGAGGAGCGGAAGAATGCCGAGTGAACCCCCGGACACACTAAGGGCGGCCACTTCAGTCCCGCTGAGCATCGCCTGCCGAGGATGGTGACGAGCAGTGCCGACTGCCGATGAGCTTTTCGACCGGCACACCGTGGAGAACCTCGCCGCGGCGCTTCGCTCAGCTGAACCAGCCCTGAATATGGGGCATGTCCAGCGTGCAGCCGCCCGC